>JAFTAG010000356.1 GCA_017458655.1 Ruminiclostridium sp.
ACGCGGATCGCTTCGGGCGCTTGCCCGCGGGGGCGAATAAAAAGCAAGGCTTGTGCCGTTCGCAGAGACCTTTTTTCGCCTTTGCCAAATCTTTAACAGGCGCAGTCTCTGTAAATCTAATTGCGAAGCCAATACAGTTTTTTCGAAAGAGTGGGGGTCCGGGGGAGAGGAAACCATTAGTCCAAGAAAGGTTTCCTCTCCCCCGGGTGGCTCGCCCTCAGGCGAGCCGCGTTTCTCAAGCGGCGGCGACCTCTGTGCCTCTGTGCCTCTGCTCTCTCTGCGAGCCCTCACATCTATGCAGAAATGTCTTGCATTTTGGCAGATGTTGTGGTATAATAGAATAAATTTACATACATCTTGTTATTCTGTAAACGAAAGGACAGTTCCGAATGTCAAGGATATCCGATTTCAAAAACGACTATATAGGGCTTGAAGCGGACAGAGCCGAGGAGCACATCAGTCTCTACGGCTACAACAGCGACACCAAGCTCGACGAGAAGGACAAGCGCTACAATCCGGTGAGGGCGTTCATCAAGCTGCGGACATTCCTTATGCTCGCGGCGGCTGCGCTGTACATCTGGCACGGCGTTACGGCCGAAGACGCTTTCGGGGATATTCTCGCGGGGTGCGCGCTCGTTATCCTCTGCGGCGTGTTCTGCGCCACCGAGATCATTAAAAACACCCGCTGCGACGAGTATTTCTTCGAGATGAAGGCCCGCTCAAAGACGGAATTCCGCGTGGTGAGGGGCGGCGAGCTCCGGCAGATACGCAGAGAGCTCATAGTTCCCGACGACATACTTGTGCTGAGCGCGGGGGAGAGCGTTCCCGCCGACGCGCACCTGCTGGAGATACACGACCTCACCGTTGACGAGTGCATCTTCACCGGCAGCAAAACTCCCGCCAAAAAGATAACCGGCGCGGACAGCCTCAGCGAAGACCTCAAAAAGAGCTGCATATATAAAGGTACAAAGATAGTGAGCGGCGAGCTCGTGGCGCGCGTGACGGCAACGGGCGTCGATACCCGCTATTTCAAGGAATTCGGCGCGATAAAGGAATCCGACGAGTATTACACTACTATGGAAAAGACCGTTATGCGTATCTCGGATATCTTCACGGCGTCCGCGGCGGTAATGCTCATCATCGGCGTTTTCGCGTTCATTCGCGTGAGTGTGGAGATACCCTTTATGGACACCGTATTCAATACCGCGATACCCTCTGTCGCGTTCGCTATGTGCTTTCTGCCCGCGGAAACGGCGTCGCTTATGCGGCTTTATTACATAAAAGGCGCACAAAAGCTCGAAAAACAGGGTATATGGGTCAAAAATCTCAACACTCTCGAATATATAAACGCCGCGACCTGCATATTGATAGACAAGACGGGTATGGTCACGGGGCGCACGATGCAGATAGCCGACCGCCTTACCGCAAACAACGCTATGATGTCGAATATCTCGGTGCTCGCCTGTACGAAGGACTCGGACGACCCGTTCGACAAGGCGATAATACTCAGCGCGACCTTCGGCGGGAGCGACACCTCCGAGCTGATGAACAACAAGCTGCTTAAAGCGTACCCTTACGACGAGAGCGAGGGCGGCTCCGGCAACCTGTGGCTCGTGGGCGGCGCAAAGCTCCTGTGTATAAAGGGCACTCCGGAAAAGATACTGCCGATGTGCGATGTGCCGATAGATCTGCTCTACACCGTGCAGAACAAGCAGACGGCTTACGGCAAGCAGGGCTACGACGTGCTCGTGGTGGCGTATGTAAAGCTCAACGACGATATGCCCGTCCCGAACAGGCTCTGTGAGGCGCATTACAGCTTTATGGGACTGCTCGCGTTCGAGAACCAGACAAAGGATTATGTTCCCGCGGCGGTGCTCAACTGCCGCAAAGCAGGCGCCCGTGTGATAATGACCACGGGAGACAGCGCCGAGACCGCACTCGCGGTGGCCTCCAAGATCGGCATAAAGGGCGAGACCGTCATAACGGGCGATATGCTCGCGTCGGAGCGGCCGCTCGACCTTTCGGACGTATGCGCGTTCGCACGCATAACCGCCGAGATGAAGCCGCAGATAATCCGCCGACTGCAGGACGAGGGCGAGGTCGTGATGATAACGGGCGATACCGCCTCGGACAGCGACCTGCTCGAGCTCGCGGACGTGGGTATCGCCGCGGCCGGGAATGTCGCGGGCGCCGCGTTTGAGGAATGCGATGTGGCGGTACAGAGCGACACGCTCGAGACCGTTACCGACATACTGATGTCAACGCGGCAGATACACCTTAATGTGAAACGCTGTATTTCCGCGGCAATAACGGGACTTGTGGCTATGATAGCGTTTGCGCTGTTCGACCTCGCGGTCGGCGGCGGGTTCATCATTTCCCCCGTTCTCGCGAGCCTTATCGGAGCCGTCATAGTTCCCGCGGCAGGGTTTATGTATTTCGAGGATACCGCCGACCGCAAGGATCCCACCGAGCCGTCGGTATTCATCGGGCGCGGAAAGCTCCGCAAGCGCTTCTTTGTCCGGCCGCTCCTGCAGGCCGCCGGGCTTGCTCTCGCCGAGATAATATACTACCTTATATCGTCCGGCGCGAACAATACTGCCGGGAACAACGCGGAGATGATGACGGAGCTGTCACGCAGCGGCTTCCTGCTCATATTCGTGTTCGGAATGATGCTGACGAGTCTGATGAATGTCGGACAGCACGGGATCATCGGCGCGCTTCGCACGAAGCAGACCTTCGCATGGCTCACCGCGGGCATCACACTGGCATTCTCGCTCGTTATCGTGTTCGTTCCCGTCGTAAATACGTTCTTCGGGCTGCGGGCACCTGACATTATGTCGCTTATCATCTCGCTGCTGATAACGGCGCTGCTGCAGCTCCCCGCGGAGATAATACGGGCGACTGCCGCAAGACTCAACGATCAGAAGGAGCAACGAAAATAATATGCAGTATTTAATTGCGGTGCTGTACGGACTTGTTTTCGGCATCGCCAACATAATCCCCGGGGTATCGGGAGGCACCATGCTGGTGGTATTCGGGTGCTATGACAAGGTGTGCGGCGCTCTGACACTCAATTTCAAGGAAATAAAGAAAAACATCGTCTTTCTGATATTCTTCGGTATCGGCGCGGCGGTCGGGATCGTCGGGTTCGCGTTCGTGATAACGTGGCTGTTCGATAATTTCCCCACCGAGACGTATATGTTCTTCATAGGACTTATCGTCGGCGGGATCCCGCTTATAATCAGAAACGCGACCGTAAAGGATAAATTCAGGCCGGTCTGCCTGATACCGTTTATACTCGCTCTTGCGCTCGTGATCGGGCTTGCGGTGCTCAAACAGACCACCGGCGAGAATG
>JAFTAG010000357.1 GCA_017458655.1 Ruminiclostridium sp.
ATTATTATAGCATAAAACTCTATATTTTACAATATAAACCTGTATAATTATTGTAAAAAGGGGTTGATTTTGTGAACAGGATCAAGGAATTACGCGAAAACAAAGGAATGACGCAGGTCAGATTAAGTATAGAACTTGCTGTATCACAGGAAACTGTCAGCGCGTATGAGAAAGGGAAGCATTATCCGAGCGTGGAAGTGCTTTTGAAACTGTCTGATATTTTCGATGCAAGCATTGATTACATCTTAGGGCTGTCCGATGTTAAGAAACTGCCGCCCACAAGCGACTTCAAGCCGGAAGAACTGAATATCATCACGCTGTATCGTTCACTGACCGCGAACGAAAAAGATCTTGCCAAAGCATATATGCAGGGACTGCACGACAGTGAAAAATAAAAAGACTGCCTGAACAGTCTTTAGTCAAGTATTAACGCATATAAAAACGGCTGCATACCGTTTCCGATATGCAGCCTAAAATATCAGTTTGTGTCGTCATATATTGCGATCATGAATTCTGCACCGAGTTTGAACCCTCTGGCAAAATCAGCTAAACTTTCGTATGCCGAAGCAACGTGTATAGCGTCCGTGTATTTTTCGAGAAGTTCTTTGCAGTTTGGGTACTTAGCCAGAATTTCAAGCTCAAGCTGCTCGATCTCTTCTTTGGCATCAATATACTTTTTCGTTGTAGGTGTGGGCTCTGCGCAGGGGCTTATCTCGCCGTAGTAGAGTTTTTCAATAATAGATTTCATAGAAGTTTCCTCCGTTGTAATAATATTACAAACTGAATACCGCCTTGACCCGTCTGTTTATGCGGTTTCGGGAAACTTCTTTATCGGATGTTAATGGGAAGGAAAACTTTTTTACAAAAAAGTTTTCCTTTCCCCAAGCGCGTCAGCGCTTTTCTCGAGCGTTAGCGACCTCTGTGCTCTCTCAAGCGATAGCGACTTCTGTGCCCTCTATTTCAGCACTTCTTCTTTTATCTTGAAGTGCTCGGGCATACCGTTTCTCATACGGAGCACGTTTTCGCCCTGAATGAGCGGGAGGAAGTAGCGCAGAGCCTGCTCGTTGACGTTGGTGCCGTCGGGAGTTATCCACTCTTTCGGGAAGAACTTCTCCTTGTTGGCTGTTTCCGACGCGGGTACCGATACGATGTCGATTATGTACGGTATGTCGCTTATGCGCTTGAATACCATTGTCTTGCCCGTTTCGCCGGCAAGTGCGGCTCTTACGCCCGCCGCGCCTATGGCGAACGCTTCGTCTATATCGGTCTTTGAGCAGATATGTGAGGAGCAGCGCTGCATTACGTTGAGCTCGATGGAGCGCACCTTGCAGCCGAATTTTTCGCGGACGAGGTTCTCGAGCTGCTTGCCAATGCCGGAAAGATATTTGTGTCCGAAATTATCTACAACGCCCGAGCGGCAGCTTTCATCTTCAAGCTCAATACCCTCGGAGACCGCTATTACAAGCGCTTTATGCTTTGCCTGTTCACGTTTCACATCTTCTATGAACTGCTCTGTGCTGAAATTGCCCTCGGGTAAGTATATAAGGTGCGGAGCGTTTATGCCGTTTGCGCGGATAACGCAGGTCGAGGCTGTCAGCCAGCCCGCGTGCCGCCCCATTATCTCTATTATCGTTACGGACTCGATGCTATAGACTGCGCTGTCGCAGACTATCTCCTGTACGGTGGTGGCAACATATTTTGCCGCCGAGCCGAAGCCCGGTGTGTGGTCGGTGACGCACAGGTCGTTGTCTATCGTTTTCGGGATACCGATTATACGCACGTCCTCGCCCTTTTTTTCGGCATACTCCGAAAGCTTCATCACCGTGTCCATTGAGTCGTTGCCGCCGATATAGAAGAATGCCTTTATATCGTGCTTGTGAAAGCAGTTCATTATCTGCTCATAAGTGCTGCTGTCCTTTTCGGCGTCGGGTAGCTTGTATCTGCACGAACCGAGCACGGTCGAGGGAGTCTGTTTGAGCAGCTCCATATCGTCGTTTGTGCGGATAAAGTTTTTGAGATCTATAAGGTCGTTGTTTATAATGCCCTCAATGCCGTTGATAGAGCCGAAGATAGCATCTATGCCGGGAGTTTTGAGCGCTTCCGAGAATGCCCCCACAAGAGAGGAGTTTATCGCGCAGGTGGGTCCGCCTGATTGAGCTATAGCTATGTTCATTTTCGTATCCTTCCGTTGTTGTTTTTTCCCATTATAACATATTTTGCGAATATTTTCATCATTTTCGCGGATTTTCTTTGTTTTATCCAAAAATATTATACTTTAATCGTTTCCATATATCATTTAATACAACGGCTCATTGTTCACTTTGATGTGATATATGAACGTTATACAGTTAATTTAAGGTATTTTATAAAAAATTCGCTTTTGCTATTGAAATTTTTCTCGTTTTGGTGTACAATAAATAATATATTGGCTTTTTGTGCCCGTATCAGTTCTTATAAGGAAAGGTTCACTAATGGATAAAGTTCTTGAGGTGCTGAGAAATAAGTGGGTGAAGTTCGGCGTGTCGTTCCTGTCGCTGCTTTTCCCGGTGTTTCTGATATATGTTGACTGGCTCGCCTTCGCATATTACCTTCATCCGGTAAACGAAGTGCCGCTGTTTCTGATGTATGTGCTTGTGAATTTCGTGTTCGCGGGGCTTATGTTCTACACAAGGCGGCAGATAATAACACGGGTGGTCGCCTGCGTAACGCCGCTGATATCGTTCGTGCTGCTTATCATCGCGTTCGGTCAGTGGTATCTGATAATCCCGCCCGTCGTTATCTGTGCATTCACATTTCTTGCGGCAGGCACGAACGAGACGTTCAAGACGATACTCGGTACGATATATCTGCTTATGTTCGTTGTGGGAACTCTCATTTATCTGACTATGCTCAATTTCAACCTTACGGTGCAGACGTTCCTCGAAAAAGTAACGGAATGCGACATATCAAAGCGCTCCGATATCTACAGCTACTCTCCCGGAAATTCCTACCGGATAGTGATGTACATTGACGACGCGGGAAACGAGCGAAGTCTTACGAGCTACTATGTCGAGAAGACCGCGGACGATATAAAGCTCCCGTATCTCGACTGCTATAAGCACCTTTACAGCCAGAAGGTACTTGTGACTATGGATCAGGCCTCGGTCGTGTGCAAATGGCTGAATGATGAGGAGCTGTACATCAACGGCAGAGCAAAGAACGTCAAAGAGATGTTCGAGCAGTCGGAGGAGCTCCGTAAAAACCCCGAAACGGAGAAAGACGAAACGGAAAACGATCCGGAAGTCCTTACTTATTACGAGACCCATGACTTCGATGATGAAGAATACTACGGTACATCCGCGGCCGAACCGGCTCCCGCGGCGGAAACGTCTTCCGGAGACGCTGAATCCTTTGAATGATCATCCTCTTATATACAGGCTTATACCGAAAGGACGGTGAGCAGCTCAATGACACGTCAGATGAATATTGCAGGCAGTAATTCGAATGAGATCTACACGCTGTTTTATCCCAGCAATCTTATGAATTTCTGCAGATATGATTTTTCCCTTTTTATGGAGCACTGTACGGATCTGTGCAGACTTGCCGCGAGAACGGGTGAATACAACATCGACGACGTATATGCTATCAGGAATTCAATTTCCGGCTGCCACAAATACTATGAACAGAATATGCGTACAACGTTCGAGAAGATCGTTGTCGATTGCTGGATAGACTATCTCTGCAAGCAGAGCGAGATAAGCGTGAATACGCTGTGGCAGAGCTTTATGAAATGCCGCAACGCCTTTGAGAAAGCTATATTCGGCAGACTTTCCGATTATCGCTACAACCGCGCTATCAACGAATGGACAAATCTTCTGAAAATGCAGGATTATGCGCGTACAAAGGTGGATTTCGTGTTCGGAGTGCAGATACGTTCTCCGCAGCAGGCCGTGGCGCGCGCGAATTACTTCGATCTGCTGTTCAACGTCGCAGCGAACGAGCAGGGCTTTCCTGTGGCGGAGATAGCCTCCACCGGTATTTATTCCGCGGGCAGACTGCCGAATTCGCCGTTTGTGATGAATACAGCGGCAAGAGAGATAGCCCGCAACCAGCTTAAGGACATTGAATACCGCGAGGGCTACAGATCCCGCAAAAACCCCGACCTTACCGATAAGACCGCGATGGACGCGTTTACAGCCATAAAGAATTATATTCCCGACAAAAACGACAGTATGGCGAAAACGATAATAAAATCGCTTACCGCCACGCCGCAGATAGTTTACCTGCCCGGCTCGTTCAAGGCTATCATCGACCTCGAGATAGACGCTTCCGCGCAAAGCGGCGCATATATCCAGAAATGTGTTCGCTGCGGGGATTACTACATACGCGACGAGGAATACGATTTCGATTACTGCAGCCGCTTGCAGCGTGAGGGCGGCACCTGTCTCGAGCTTATGAAGATAGACGATCCCGAGCTCGCGGTCGCCGCTGCCATCGCTTTGCCTTCGGAGCAGGAGGACGACAGGCATCATGACGAGGAGCCCAACATCGTCTATGTCGATAAAGATACAGTCACCGCCAAAATGGATCAGCTGTACAAGGAAATGGCGGCGAGAGTGAATGTCGATCTGACGCAGAGGGATTTTTCGCGTTGGTATCAGCGCGAACTGCGCCTGAAAGACGATATACTGCTCGGAGAAGCGGGGGAGAAGGAGCTTAACGAGTTCATCGAGCTTTCCCGCGGTGACGAATTTGCTTCAAAGAAGCAGGCTCCCGTGTTTGAGCCTCCCGAGAAGAACGAGGAAGAAGAGGAGGAGGAAGCCGAGGAATACACCGAGAACGGAAAGCCTGTCAGGAAGTTCGTGTTCGAGAAGGTCGATCGCGAAACTACCACCTCTCCGATATCCTCCTCGCCGTCAACTCTTGCCGAATCCGAAAAAGCCACTATGGACGCTGTGAGAAAGCTGCTCGGTTCCGACAGGGCTCGTTCGCACGTCGCCAAGGCGGGCACCGCGGCAAATGCGTATGCGTATAACGGCGCTCCGCAGTACGACCCGGCGGGTCAGCAGGCTTACGGCTACCCGGCTCACGGAATGCCGACCGCACAGCAGGTGCCGCAGCAAAGCAGCACGGGCTACGGCGGTAATCCCGGGTTCGGAAGCGGGCAGTACGGACAGTTTTATCAGTCGTTCAGACCGCAGGCGACCTCCCGCATCATAAAGGGCGGCAGTGCTCCCGCACAGCAGCAGCCCGAGCAGTCTGTCGTAAAGCCGAAGACGGTGGTGATACCCAACGGCAGCGAACCGCGCCCCGACAGCAGACAGGAGCTGCTCGACAGGATACACGAGCGCGCCGCCGAACGCGGTGACAGCAAGGTTATCCGTACCGATAAGGCGGTGCCGTTTGCGGGCAGAGCACATGAGGAAGCTCCCGATACAAGGATAGATTCCCCGAAAAGCAGCGTTTTCAAGGCTTACGGGAAAAACCTTCCCGAACCCGAAAACGAGGAAGAAAACGACGACGATATAAAGGTATTCACACCGCGCAGGAACAACATCTTCCGTACCAAGCAGTCCGATGATTACATCGAGCCCTCACCCTATGAGAAGCTGAGGCAGGCTATCGAGGACAGGGAAGACAAGGAAAACAAGGAGCCCGCGCCGAAGGACGAGGAGGTCGCGGGTCAGATATCGGCCGAGGAGTTCACTCCGGCAGCGCCCACCCGGCTCACCGCAAGCGCTATTTCCGCGTATAAGGGCTACAGTCCCGCCGGAGGTTCGGGCGGCGAGAGCGATGAAAAGGACGGATTTGCGCACATACTTGACGGTATGACTCGCGATGACGGATTCTCGAAGGACGATGAGGGTGTGGTGGATTCCGACGGCCTACCGGTATCGCACAAGACAAAGCATCTTATGAACGCGGTGTTCGGGCCGTCAAAGGCAAGCCCGATACTGCGTGTGAACCTCGACGACGACGATGAATGACCGATGAAGGAAGGGACATTAAATGCCGACATTATCCGTTCGTACCGCGGATTTCACCGATTCCGTGATACGGAGAATGACAAGGATATCAAATAAATACGGTGCGGTAAATCTTTCGCAGGGCTTTCCCGATTTCGAGCCGCCCGATGCGCTTACAACAAGGCTGTCGCAGGTGGCTCACGAGGACTTCCACCAATACTCGATAACGTGGGGAGCTCAGAACTTCCGTGAAGCTCTCGCAGCAAAGTATGAGCATTTCTCGGGGCAGAGCATCGATCCGAACGGTGAGATAGTGGTCACCTGCGGCAGTACCGAGGCTATGATGGCGGCGATGATGACGGTAGCCGACCCCGGAGACAAGGTGATAGTGTTCTCGCCGTTCTACGAGAACTACGGCGCTGATACGATTCTTTCGGGCGCTGTACCGATCTATGTGCCGCTTGTACCGCCGGATTTCACGTTTGACGGGAATGTGCTGGAGGAAGCATTCAGACAGCACCCCAAGGCGCTTATCCTCTGCAACCCGTCCAACCCGTGCGGAAAGGTGTTCTTATACGACGAGCTGAAAACTATCGTTGACCTTGCGATAAAGTACGACACGTTCATCATCACCGACGAGGTATATGAACATATCGTTTACAGACCGTATGACCACACATATATATCGACGCTGCCGGGCGCGCGGGAACGCGTTATACAGTGCAGCTCGCTTTCAAAGACATACTCGATAACGGGCTGGCGGCTCGGATATATCATAGCGTCACCGGAGGTCATTGATACCGCGAAGAAGGTACACGACTTCCTGACGGTAGGCGCGGCGGCTCCCCTGCAGGAGGCGGCGGTAACGGGGCTTAAATTCGGCGACGAATACTACGAGATGCTCCGCGATGATTACACCGCAAAGCGAGACCTGTTTCTGAAAGGGCTCGACCACCTCGGAATATCGCATACCGTGCCGCAGGGAGCATACTATATACTGCTCGACATCTCGGAATACGGCTATGAGAGCGACCTTGACTTCTGCGAAAAGCTCGCCGAGCGCGTGGGAGTGGGTGCGGTTCCCGGTTCGAGCTTTTTCAGAGAGCCCGAGAACCGCTACATAAGGCTTCATTTCGCTAAGAAAGAAGAAACGCTGAATGAAGCTCTGAACAGATTAGAAAAGATGAAAAAAGAAATGTATAGCAAATAACATTCTCAGTGAGGAAAAATTATGCGTGTAGTTGCACTTATAGAGAACACCAGCGCGTCCGACAAGCTCAAGGTCGAGCACGGCATTTCGTTTTACATAGAGAACGCGGGGGTGAAATATCTTATCGACACCGGCGCGTCCGACAAGATACTGTTCAACGCCAAGCGGCTCGGGGTGGAGCTTTCGGGCGTGTCGATAGTCCTGATATCGCACAACAATTACGCTCATACCGGCGGGCTCGATGACATCTACAAGCTCAACAAGAATATCACGATATACGCAAAAAAAGACTGCCTGCTCGACCACTATCTGAAACAGTCGCTGATACGCGTCCATATGAACAAGTTCGGATATCTTCACGAGGAGCACCCCGAAAACTTCATACTTTACAACAATTTCCAGCAGATCGACAGCGGTTTTTTCGCCATGTCCAACGAGCACCCCGATACATCGTTCTACTGCGAGGACAAAAGTATGTTCATCAAGAAGAACGGAAAGGTCGTACACGACGATTTCGGGCATGAAGCGTTCTATGTGATATTCCCGGACAACGACCGCGGCGCCGGTGCTGTCGTGATCTCGCCCTGCTCGCTCTGCGGTATCACCAATATTCTTAAGACCGTGAAGAAGCGCTTTCCCGGTTCGACGATACAATGCGTCATCGGCGGGTTCCATATGATGGGCAGTTCCACAAAGAAGCTGTCCTGCACCGTTGACCACGTTGAAAAGACCGTCAATGAGCTTATGACTATAGAGACGGGAACTATTTATACCTGCCACTGCACGGGGCTTACCGGCTACGGCATAATGAAGCAGAACCTCGGCGACCGCCTGCAGTATTTGCAGACCGGCGAGGAACTGACATTCTGACGGGGGATATCGAATGAAAAACAGAGACGCATTTGAACGCCTTGTGTTCGCGCTGAACAAGCGGGATGAGATATTGCGGCTGACACCGAATAAGATCGGTACATACAACAAATATTTTGATAAGATGCACAAAAGTGCCGATGAACTTATCGAGCAGGGAAGACAGGACGAAATGCTGCCGCTGCTCGAAAACGAGAGCGTATCGATAGTTAAGGATACTGCCGACCTGCTGTATGACTTTTATCCGAAGATATGCAGGGAGAAGCTGATAGAAATAAGCCAAATGACGGTGCCGACAGGTCTGGAGGAGTGCTATGTCATGGTCGCCGTTTCGGCAGCCATGGGACTTGAATACGGAAAATCGGCGAAAACGCCATTATCATAAAAAGGAGACACAACAATGAAACCAATTTTTGACTGTTTTCTGGAGGAATACAAATCGCCGTTCGGTGCGATAGAACAGGGAACGGAGTGCAGATTTGTCATAAAATTCCCCGCGGACACCATGGTCGAGGAGCCTATGCTCGTTATGTTCAGACCGGGCTTCAAGGAGCGCTTCATCAAGCTTGAAAAGGCCGATACCGTTGACGGGATAACCGCCTATAAATGTGTGTATGTGCCGAATGACCTCGGACTGCACCATTACTATTTCTCTCTGCTCATCAACCACAGCCGCCATTATGTAAAGAAGAACGGCGCGAGCGTGGGTGTTATCGACAACGGCGACCTTTTCCAGCTTACCGTCTATGAGCGGGGAATGACCACTCCCGAATGGCTCAAGGGCGGTATCATGTATCAGATATTCCCCGACCGCTTCGCCAAAAGCGGCATACAGCACGAAAATGTCCCCTATGACCGCAATATCCACGCGAACTGGGACGAGATCCCCGACTGGAGACCCGACGTTCACGGGAATATCACCAATTCAGACTATTTCGGCGGCGACCTTAAAGGTATCGAGCAGAAGCTTGATTACATCGCATCGCTCGGCTGCAATGTAATATATCTGAACCCCATATTTGAAGCGCACGAGAACCACCGCTACTGCACGGCGGATTACTCGAAGATAGACCCGCTGCTCGGCACGGAGGAGGATTTTGTAAGCCTCTGCAAAGCAGCTTCCGAAAAGGGCATACGCATTATCCTCGACGGCGTGTTCTCGCATACCGGCGCGGATTCGATATATTTCAACAAAACAGGACGCTACGGCGAGCATACGGGCGCCTTCCGCGACCCCGAGAGCCCGTACCGCGAGTGGTACAGCTTCTCGGACTACCCGAACGTGTATGAGTCGTGGTGGGGCATCACTACTCTCCCGAACGTTATCGAGAACAATCCCGCCTACACGAAGTATATCTGCGGCGAGGGGGGGATCCTGCAGAAATGGATAGACCTCGGAGCCTCCGGCTGGAGACTTGACGTTGCAGACGAGCTTCCCGACGAGTTCATCGACAACCTCAACAAGTCTGTGAAGTCCAAGGGCTCGGAGTATGTGATCTACGGCGAGGTCTGGGAGGACGCCACCAACAAGGAGAGCTACGGCGTCCGCAGACGCTACCTTATCGGCGGTCAGCTCGACAGCGTTATGAACTATCCTTTCAAGGAGGCTGTTCTGAACTACATCAAGGGCGGTGACGCGAGAACGCTGGTTGACGGCGTTATGACGATAGTTGAGCATTACCCCAAGCCTTCGACCGATATACTGATGAACTTCCTGACCACACATGATACCGAGCGCGCTATCACACGCCTTGCGGGCGAGGACGTGGGCTGGAACGGCCGCGAATGGCAGTCGCAGCATCAGCTCTCAAACGAGCAGTACGCCTATGGTATAGCGCTGATGAAGTGCGCTATGGTGCTGCAGTTCTTCCTGCCCGGCATACCGTCGATATACTATGCCGACGAAGCGGGCAAGGAAGGCTACAAGGATCCGTTCAACCGCGCGACCTACCCGTGGGGCAGCGAGAACGACGAGCTTATCGACTTCACGCGTGAGCTCGGCCGAATAAGACGTGCGAACAAGGTATTCGCCCGCGGAACGATACGCTTCATTGACGTTACCTCGGACTACGCGATATTCGAGCGTGAGGACAAGTCGCTCTGCGAGAAAGCGATCATCATAATGAATCGCTCGAAGTATAAGCTTTGCAGAAAGGTCTCCGAGTTTGCGGGAAACGGCACTTACGAGACCGCGCACGGACGCTGTGAGAACGGTATCATCTCTACCGAGCCGTTTGGGTATTCGGTCATCACGGTCAAAGAGCAGCCCGCTGAGATCACACTGTAAAGGGAATCTCTAAAGTTTATAAAAAATACCAAAAAAGACTTGATTTTTTGTTAGTTTTGCTGTATAATATTTTTGGTGGGATTTTTCCCATACTAATTTACCGAAAGGAAATAACAATATGCAGTATGAGATCAAGGGCACCCCGCTTCCCGTCGTGATCCTGTCACTGAATGACGGAGAAAAGGTAAAGTGTCAGAAAGGCGCTATGAGCTGGATGTCGCCGAATTTGCAGATGTCCACCAATGCCGGCGGAGGTATCGGCAAGGCTTTTGGCAGAATGTTCTCGGGCGAATCTATGTTCCAGAACATTTATACCTGTCAGGGCGGATCGGGTCTTTTCGCGGCGGCATCTACATTCCCCGGAGAGATCGTTCCGTATCAGGTATCTCCCTCAAACCCCATAATCGCACAGAAATCCGCATTCCTCGCAAGTGAGGAGGGCGTCGAAATGAGCGTTCACTTCCAGAAAAAGGCCGGTGCGGGCTTCTTCGGCGGTGAGGGCTTCATTCTCCAGAAATTCACCGGAAACGGTATGGTATTCCTTGAGATCGACGGTTCTATAGTTGAATATAACCTCGCTCCCGGTCAGCAGATGATCGTTGATACAGGTAACTTTGCGGCTATGGAAGCCTCGGTAAGCGTTGACGTACAGGCTATCAAGGGCATCGGAAACGCGCTGTTCGGCGGTGAGGGCTTCTTCAATACCGTACTTACGGGACCCGGAAAGATCTGGCTCCAGACAATGCCGAGAAACGTAATGGCGGACGCTCTGAGACCCTTCATTCCTTCGTCTTCGTCATAATATCCGAAAATATAATAAACAAGGCTGCATAACGTCCTGTCATGCAGCCTTGTCTTTATTTTTCGGATAATGCTTTGTGTATAGCCGCGGCGGCTTTCTTGCCCGCACCCATAGCGGAGATCACCGTAGCCGCGCCTGTAACGGCATCGCCGCCCGCAAACACGTTCGTTCGCGAGGTAATGCCGTTATCGTCGGCGATTATGCAGCCGTGAGAGTTTACATCGAGTCCCTCGGTCGTGTTCTTTATCAGCGGGTTAGGAGATGTGCCTATCGCGATTATCACGCTGTCAACATCCAGCTCGAATTCGCTTCCCGGTATCTCGTGCGGACGGCGTCTGCCGCGTTCATCGGGCTCACCGAGCTCCATTTTTATACACTTCATTCCGCGTACAAAGCCGTTCTTCGGGTCACGCGGGTCATTCTCGTTCTTATAGCCGAGTATCTCGATAGGCGCGCAGAGGAACATAAACTCTATGCCCTCTTCCATAGCGTGCTCGACTTCCTCTTTTCTTGCCGGGAGCTCCTCCATTGAGCGGCGGTAAACGATAAATACCTTTTCGGCTCCGAGGCGCAGTGCGGTCCTCGCCGCGTCCATAGCGACATTTCCGCCGCCCGATACCGCGACCCTGCCGCCCTTCATTATCGGCGTCTGTGAATCGTCAAGATACGCTTTCATCAGATTTGAGCGTGTGAGGAACTCGTTTGCGGAATACACGCCGCACAGCGATTCGCCGGGTATCTTCATAAAATTCGGAAGTCCCGCGCCCGTGCCTATATATACCGCTTCATAGCCCTGCTCAAACAGCTCATCGACCGTAAGCGTCTTACCGATAATGACATCGGTCTGTATCTCTACCCCGAGCGCTTTCAGCGTTTCTATCTCCGCCGCAACTATACTTTTCGGCAGTCTGAACTCGGGAATGCCATAGACAAGCACGCCGCCCGCTGTGTGAAGAGCCTCGAATATCGTAACGTCATATCCGAGATGCGCAAGGTCGCCGGCGCAGGTAAGTCCGGAGGGTCCCGCTCCGACAACAGCGACCCTGTGACCGTTCTTTTCGGGCAAAACGGGCTTAGCGGTATTGTTTTCACGGTGATAGTCAGCCGCAAAACGTTCAAGTCTGCCGATACCGACAGGTTCAAGGTTCAGCTTCACGGCGAGCGTGCATTCATGCTCGCACTGGTGCTCCTGCGGACAGACGCGTCCGCATACCGCCGGCAGGGAAGACGAGCGCGAGATGACCTCGTATGCGCCTTCGGGGTCATCGTTTCTGATATGCGCGATAAATTCCGGGATATCGACATTTACGGGACAGCCGCTGACACAGGGCTTGTTTTTGCAGTTAAGGCAGCGCTCGGACTCGGCTTTCGCGATCTCATAGGTATAGCCGAGGGCAACTTCTTCGAAGTTATGAGCGCGGACCTCCGGCTTTTGCGTCGGCATTTCGTGCTTTTTCGGTTCTCTTGCGGCCATTACGCTCTGCCCCCTTCCTTCATATTCAGCAGACGGCAGGTCTCCTCACGCTTGCGCTGCTCGAACCGAGAGTACATCCTGCCTCTCGACATAGCCTCGTCGAAATCTATAAGATGCCCATCGAATTCGGGGCCGTCAACGCAGGCGAATTTCGTCCCGCCGCCGACGGTAAGGCGGCAGCAGCCGCACATTCCCGTTCCGTCGATCATTATCGGGTTCATACTTGCTATCGTTTTTATGCCGTATTTCTTTGTCAGCGCACAGACAAATTTCATCATTATCAGAGGGCCTATCGTGATGACTTCGTCGTATTTCTCTCCGCTTTCGATAAGCTTTTCGAGCGCGTTCGTCACCAGACCCTTTTCGCCCCACGAGCCGTCGTCGCTCATAGGGAAGAATTTTGTGGAATGCGTTTTGAATTCGTTTTCGAGTATCACAAGGTCTTTCGTGCGAAATCCAGCTATAGCGTGAACCTCCGCGCCTTTTTCGAAAAGCTTTTTTGTCACGGGGTATGCGATAGCGCAGCCAACACCGCCGCCTACGACCGCGACCTTGTTAAGTCCGTCGATCCCGGTAGCTTTCCCGAGCGGCCCCGCGAAATTCGCGACGCATTCGCCCTCTTTCAGAGCGTTAAGGCGCATTGTTGCCGCACCGACTATCTGGAATATTATCGTGACCGTCCCTTTGTCGCGGTCGAAATCCGACACGGTAAGCGGTATCCTCTCTGCGTCGTCGTGCGAGCGCACTATGACAAACTGACCGGGCTCAGCTTTCTTTGCCGTGAGCGGAGCTTCGATCTCCATCAGTGTTACTGTCGGGTTTAACTCCCGACGTGTGATTATCTTGTTCATTTCTGCCCTTCTTTATTGTTTATTTGTCTGAAAATACGGTATAAACCGCTGAGTTATATATCTTTTATCTCGCTCAGCAGGAAACCGCGGTCATACTTCTTCTGATAGTCCTTTATCATCTCTTTTATCGCCTTTTTGGGCTTGTTGTCATCGGCGAGTATCAGCGGGACATTGGTCACCGCGTCACAGAAGTCATACAGTCTGTCGGCATCGTCGCCGCAGTCGAGCATTTCCTTAAGCAGCGCGGCAAGTATGGTGTAATACGCGGTGTTCTTTATAACGCTGACATTAGCGGTATATTCGTTATCCACGGATATCCACACGAGCTTCTTTTCATCCTCCTCGTACACCGGCCGCAGCAGCTTTCTCACGGTATTTGTTTCGATGCCGTTGCCGGAGGGCGGAGCGGTTATATATTCCACGATCTTTTCGACAGCACTGCGGTATATCGGGAATTTTCCGGCATTCCCGCGAAAATAATCGAACAGCGCATAGAGGTCGTAGAGGTCATAGTTGAGGATCTGCATTTTCTTACCTCCGATTTTTCCGACGAATATTGTATCTGCGATCTATGTTCACATTCAGTATCTTTTGTGAATGGACAAACCAATTATATCTATTATAACACATATTAAATAAAAATGCAATAATTTATAGGATTTGCTTGAAAAAAATAGCAAATTATGTTATAATAAAAAAAATTCAAAGGAAGTGCAGACTATGGATAAAATTTCACACCTTATCGACCTCAACGACTTTACCCCCGCGCAGTGGAACAGCATCGTCACGCTGGCGCACGAGATAATGAGCGCTCCTATGGTATATGCGGGCGCCTGCAGGGGCAAGATAATGGGAACGCTTTTCTATGAGCCGTCAACAAGGACGCAGATGAGCTTCCAGACAGCGATGCTGCGCCTCGGCGGCGGTATAATCGGCTTTGACAATCCTTCCACCTCGTCGGTCGCTAAGGGTGAGAACCTGAAAGATACCACAAAAATAGTCAGCGGCTACTCGGATATACTTGTAATGCGGCACCCGCTCGAAGGCGCTTCCAAAGCCGCCGCGCTCACTGCCGACTGCCATGTGATAAATGCGGGCGACGGAGGACATCTGCACCCGACACAGACACTTACCGACCTGCTGACGCTGCGCGAGGAAAAGGGAAGTCTCTCTGACCTTACAGTTGGATTTTGCGGAGATCTCAAAAACGGCAGAACGGTACATTCGCTGCTTAAAGCGCTATCCTGCTTTGCGGGGAACCACTTTATCCTCGTATCGACACCGGAGCTTAAAGTTCCCATGTATATCAAGGACTATATTTCCGCGAGCGGAAAGTCTTATGAGGAATACACCTCGCTCGAGGAAGCAATACCCAAGCTGAACGTTCTGTACATGACGCGCATACAGCGTGAACGTTTTGGCTCTCTGGAGGAATATGAACAGCAGAAGAATGTATATTGTCTCGATGAACGTAAGATGAGACTCGCAAAAAAAGATATGATAGTTATGCACCCGCTGCCGAGAGTTGACGAGATAGCGATACCCGTTGACGATGACCCGCGCGCTATGTACTTCAAACAGGCGAACTACGGTATGTATGTGCGTATGGCGCTGATACTGAGTATGCTGGATTACGGCCTTGAATCAAAGCCGCTGCTCTCGGGAAAAGTGATGAACACGGTAAGCTGCACCAACCCGAAGTGCATCACTCACACCGAAAAATATCTGCCGCACAGCTTCCGCAGATCGGGCGATGTTCTCGAATGTGAGTACTGCGACGAGCGTATCCTTATATGAACGTTTATATGTACAATTACTCCGGCGACGGCTTCGGGATCGTTGAACTCGCGCCTTTTCTCGGAGAACAGCGTTATGCCTACTGCAGCGGAATGAAGGCCGAAAACGCCGCGCTCCAGTCGGCATACGCTTTTATGCTGCTCAGATACGCTCTGAAAAAGGAATACGGTATATTCGATATCCCTGTGTTTTCGTACAATGAACACGGCAAGCCTTTTCTTGCGGACTGCCCGGATATATATTTCAGCCTGAGCCACTGCAGCAAGACTGTCCTATGCGCGGTATCGGAGGCTCCTGTGGGAGTTGATGTACAGGATGTCCGGAAGATATCGATGCGTGCGGCGGAGAAATTTCTAACGGAAACGGAATACCGGAATATAGAGGAGCTCGGCAGCGAGGAAGAAAGATATACCGAGCTTTGCAGACTGTGGTGCATCAAGGAAAGCTACGGAAAAATGACGGGAAAGGGTTTCGGAGAGGGTTTTCGTTCGTTTGAAGCACAGACGCTCATCGAACGCAAACAGGCATTATGCACACGGAAAAACGGTTTGTTTTTAAGCGTGTGTACTTGTACACAAACGGAGAAATTATGAAATGTGTTATATTCGGCGCCGGGACCGAGTTCCCCGATAAGTTAGAACTTCCGGACGGTGAAAAGTTCATCATTGCCGCTGACGGCGGACTGAAAAAGCTGAACGAGCTCGGCATCTTGCCCGACCACACGGTCGGCGACCTCGATTCGCTGGATAAAGCTCCTGACGGCGATGAATTCACGCTGCTGCCGCACGTCAAGGATACCACCGACACATTTGAGGCGGTTCGTATCGGAAGCGAGCACGGCTGCGGCGAATTTCACATTTACGGCGGAATGGGCGGACGGCTCGATCATACTCTCGCAAACATACAGCTCGCCGGAATGCTTTCGCAGCGCGGGCAAGCTGCGTTCATATACGGACACGGGTATGTACTGACGGCTGTGACGAATGGGAAGATAAAGCTCCCGCAGCGAAAAAGCGGTTTTGTGTCCGTTTTTGCGCATTCGGACGAATGTGCGGGCGTTGATATAAAGGGGCTGATGTACGAAACGAACGCTGTTACGCTGAAAAACAACTTCGCGCTCGGCGTGAGCAATGAATTTATAGGGAAAGAAGCGGAAATATCTGTAAAACACGGAACGCTCATAATATATTACGAAATACGAACGTTCATATAAGGAGAAATTTATGAAAAAGCAGGTGAAGGCCGGAAATATCACGTTCGGCGACGGGCATATTTACATACAGTCGATGCTTAACGTCCGCGCCGACGATATCGAGAACAGCGTGAAACAGGCTATAGCGCTCGAAAAGGCCGGCTGTGATGTGATACGGGCGGCTGTGCCCCACGTTGAGAACGCGGGGCTTATCACTGCGCTGAAAGAAGCTGTATCCGTACCGATAGTCGCGGATATACACTTTGACTATCGGATAGCGCTGAAATGTGCAGAGCTCGGTGTTGACAAGATACGCATAAATCCCGGGAATATCGGTGCCGAGGAGAATGTCAGAGCGGTGGCGGAGGCCTGCAAAAAGCGGGATATACCCATTCGCATCGGTGTGAATTCCGGCTCGCTCGACAGAAAGCTCCTTGAAAAGTACGGCAGTCCCGTTCCCGAAGCCTTTGTCGAAAGCGCACTTGAGCATGTAAGACTGCTGAACAGGTACGATTTCGACGATATCGTCATTTCGATAAAATCTTCGGACGTAAAAACCACGATCGCCGCTTACAGACTGCTTTCGGAGCAGACGGACTATCCGCTGCACCTCGGAGTTACCGAGACCGGCACCGCTCATATGGGTGTTATAAAATCGGCTGTCGGCATAGGCTCGCTGCTTTGTGACGGGATAGGCGATACGATAAGGGTATCTCTTACCGCCGACCCGCTTGAGGAGGTCTATGCCGCAAAGGATATCCTCAAAGCCTGCGGTATAGGCGGGGGCGTTGATATAGTGTCCTGCCCGACCTGCGGCAGAACGCAGATAGACCTGATATCGCTTGCGAACAAGGTGGAAAGGGCTGTGAGCGGTATCGGGAAGGATATAAAGATAGCTGTTATGGGCTGCGTCGTGAACGGCCCCGGTGAAGCGCGCGAGGCCGATATCGGCATTACCGGCGGAAACGGAAAAGCTGTTATTTTCCGCGGGGGAGAGGTGCTGCGGACTGTAGCGGAGGAGGACGCTCTCGAAGCGCTGCTCGCCGAAATAGAAAAGCTGTAAAATAATACTTGATTTTTCTGTATTTTTATGGTATAATGATAAATAACGTGTTTACACGGATAACTCACAATAAAAATCTGCGCGGAGCGCAGCCAAAACTATTCATTATTCACTATTCACTATTTCCGACCGAGAGAGGAGACAGTGAATAGCGAATAATGAATAGGTGAGTTAGTGGGATCGTATAATTCACACGAGGAAAAGGGGTGATGTGTTGTCGGAACTGAAAAGCACGTTGTTCGGCGAAAATGACGAGGAAGCTTCGGATATTGTCGGAAATGAAGAAATAACGGGGCAGGTCACTCTTACCGATACATACTACGACCCCTCATTGACCGCTGACGGAAACGATCCGGGCTTTCAAGACGATGCCGAGGCTCTGAACCGCGAGAGTATGGACGCTGTTGAGCGTATGAAAAATGAGATCGCGGCGGAGACCAAAGACCTTGACCGCAGATTTGAGCAGACGGTCATCAGAAAAGCCCCGCAGGAGATCAGAAAGCGCCGGCCGACGTATGTTATAGGTGTTCTGTCGGGGGCGGCTTCACTCATTTTTATGGGATTTATGCTGCTCATATCTCTGCTTTCGTCACCTATAGGCGCTTACGCCGCGATAAAGCTTTCTCCCGTTGTGCTGATATTCCTCGGCGCCGAGATCATCTTCGCGATGCTGAAAAGAAGGACGCTTCGCATAAAGATAGACATAAGGAGCATGATAATGATCTGCTCGCTGATCGTTATATCTGCCGCTCTTGCGGTGATATCGGTCACTGCGTCGGCGGGGAAGGGCGAAAGAGTATTTGCCGAGCAGCGCATACGCAATATGCTCGCGAGCGAGATACATGACCGTGTAGCTCACGACAATATCCGCAGTGTAGATATCGAGACACAGCTTTTCGGGGAAGATGCCGAGATGTATCGAACACCCGCCGATCTTACCGAGGGCGACATCATAAACCTGACTGTGAATTATTCCGACGCACAAATGCCGATACGGGATTTCGCAAAGGAATGCAGGGCGGTCCTTGACGGTCTTGCGGGGCTGTCGTATAATTTCGGGAGCATAGGCTTTATCGCCGACGACAGAGTGAACCATTATGTGCTCAACGTTGACTGGCACTATCAGTCGGATTACAGCGCGGACAAGCTCGCTTCGTTCGTGAACTACTACGGCGATGATATCTCGGACACGGATATACCGGATCTTCCGGATGAATAACAGACATATATTATCGGAGGTAAAAATTATGAAGTTAGGAAAACTGAAAAAAGCGGTAGTTTCGGCCGTGCTCGCCGTATGCTGCGCTGTGAGCGGTCTTGTGTTCCCGGCATCGGCGGCGGAGGGCTCGGATTTTGAGTGCAGGATAATGTACTGTGCGGACTACACGACGGTAACATTCAAAAAAACAAAGTCGTCGTACAGCGTTTACTTTACGACCGACGGCACCGACCCCACGACATCATCGAAGCTCTACACAAAAAAGCTGGGATTTGTCTCGGCTGCTACCATAAGAGTCGCCGAGTTCGATAAGAACGGCGAACGTGTCGGCGGTTTCAAGGAATATGAGATACGCAGGAAGTGTCATATACCTCAGGTCGATTTCAAGGACAATCTTGACGGTACGGCAAAGGTCATCATTACGACCGACATCAAGGACGCGCAGATACACTATACGACCGACGGCAAGGATCCCGACGAGAATTCCCCCGTACTTGAAGGCGTTTTCAAGGTGAAGGGAAATGCGGTGATAAAAGCTGTCGCGACCAAGAAAGGCTGGGTAACGAGCAACGTCGCCACAGCTAAGACTGCGGGATATGTCACACAGGATTCATACAATGACTATATACAGCAGGCCTACAAGCTTACCAACGCGGAGAGAAAAAGAAGAGGTCTCGAAGAGGTAAAGCTGAACCAGTCGCTCTGCAACGCTGCGTACATACGGGCTAAAGAGCTTTCGCAGGATTACGACAGGGGACATACAAGACTTAACGATACCGAATGGCATACAGCTATAACGGAGCAGGGCTATGTATTCAAATTCGCCGGCGAGAACTACGGAAAGCTCGCTGTAAAAGGCGTTAAAGCGGATGTTATGGTGCAGATGTGGATAGAGTCGCCGATACATCTCGAAAATATAATCAACGAGTTCGGCGGAGATGTCGGCATAGGATTCTACCAGGACGGAGATTTCTGCTATTGGGTACAGCTGTTCGCAAAGAAAAGATGATATGAACGGCGACTTTTCGCCGAAAATAATACGATGCTTTCACGAAAGGATTTGATGATATGGCATTTGAAGCGCTTCCGGGATTTAAGCTCGATGTTCCGCAGACGGAACAAACGTTCATCGTAGGAGATTATTTCGCGGTTTTTCAGGACGAAAACGATATGCCCGATGTGTATGAATGGAATTCGGTAATATCATATTCGGAGCTCGCGGATCATTTTACGATAGGCTTTGAGAGAGCCGAGTATGTTATCCCGAAAAACGCGTTCGCCGACAATTTACAGATCATACATTTCAGGACGATCGCCGAGGGAATGCTCTCGGGTATAAAGGATGTCGAGAAAAATGTCAAATCGAGGATAATACCGCCGAAATACAATTACACGAACGCAGACCTTTCGGCAAGCGCGTTCAACGGTACGGGCGTTTACGCGGAAAAAGAGATAAATTCGGGAAGCGTTTCACATATCTACGGAAAGATAAGGATCCCTATCTGGTTTATTGCCGCGGCAAGCGCTATCGCGTCATTCCTGCTGCTCTGGGGGATAGGAGGCGATCTCGAGAAAAACTACATCTTCTATCTCGTTATCTCGTTTTTTATCGGTATAGGCATCGGCGTGGTGATCTACCTGATACTCTGCATCGTTGCACGCTACAGGTATTCGGGATTTCTCAAGCGGGACGTCTCCACGGCCGAGGTCATCGTATTCGTTGTAGCTCCGGACGGCTTCGGCGCTATCGAACAGTGCATATACTCAGGAAAAGAGCTCATTCCGTGGTCGTTTGCTAAATATTTTTACGAGACAAAATATTCGGTCTCGATCGTCTGCCGGGACAAGTCGGTATGCTGCATACCCAAACGGCTGTTCCAGAAGACTTCACAGAACGATCTTGTGGAGTTTGTTGCTTCCCGGGTCGAGCAGGATTAAGAAGTAGTGTGAAAGGATCTCAGCTATGAATAAAAGTAATGTTTCGATCGAATCCATGAAGGGACCTGCGGGTGAATTCCTGCTTGCGAGCGTTACGAACAGCGACGGAGTGATCGGTATCTGCGATACATCGGTCAAGAGCGGTATCACAAGAAAAACACTGTATGCGGGAAACGAGAGTCTGATAGACATTCAGTACAGAGAGAAGAACTACGATTCCAACCGCGTGATATGGCAGACATCTTCTATAGACAAGGCCAAAGCCGCGCTCGGAACAAGGCTCCCCAAATCCTGTGAGAACTTTTTCAGCGGGTCGGCTCCTCTCACAAAGGCGATACTGCCTGTATTGGAGCTGCTCGCAAACGGACTTTATGTAATACACGTCGCAAAGGTATATCCCACCGACGGTGCCGGTAACTTCTTCTGGGAAGCGTTTACGGTGAAGCACGAGATCTTCGGTTCGGCACCGTTCAATCCCGTAATCGGGGAAGGGAAGTGCTACTCTCCTCCGTTCATTGTTCCCACACAGTCATTCTCCGGTTATACCGAATCCGCTGTGGGAGCTGCCGCGGAAAAGCTCGTGGGCGGCAGAAAGATAGGCGGTATCGCTTATCATATCTCCGGTATGTTCTCGGCTCTGCTCGAAGGACATATCAATGCAGCCGCCTGTCTCGCAAACAGCTACGACTTCAACTGCATCATAATCGAACCGCTTAACAGCGTTATCTACGGTGAGCCGGGCGAGGTCAATGAGAACAAGATAGTAGCGCTTGCGTGCCCGTTCGTGAAGATAACATTCGACAACATTTCAAGAAAAATGCTCGAGAACTTCTTCATAAACAGAAGTGTTTCCGTTCCGAGAGAATTTGAAGAAATAAAGTGGAAGGCCGACAAAATGCTGAGCAACGGCGTTCTTTCACGAAAAGTATCTCCTTCCATATCCAGAAATGCCGAGGGTATGCCCGATGCGGAAATGATGGCTTCTGCTTTCGCGATAGACGACCTTTCCGACAACGACCTGAATATCCTGCTGAGCGGCTCAACCACCGACGAAGAAGGCCATGTCATTATCTCGCAGAATTATTACGAAAGCATAACCTACGCGGTGAATTACCTGCAGCTCAAGGACAGAAAGCGGTTCATAGATTTTGCGGGAACTATCCTCAAAAATCCGGAGCTTTCGGGCGCATACGGATATGTCGTGAACCGACTGAAATATGTAATGGACGCAAAGGTCAACGAGATATTCAAATTTATCAAGGAGTCCGAGGACCCCAATTACAAAGCGATCAAGCCTATTGCCGAGAAGTACGAGCAGTCGTTCGAGAATTTCACCGAGACCAACGTAAAGCGCTTCCTCAACACATCAAATCAGCAGAGCGGTATAGGTGCTACCGGTGCGGTCGGAGCAAGATCAGCGGCCGACGCTCTTCTGGAGCATGCCGGAAAGCACGGGAACGCACCTGCGCCGCCTGAAGGTTCGCTTTCTTCTCTCGAGCTTGCAAAACAGATAGGAATAAAATAAAAATACCGGGAACGGAAAAGTTCCCGGTTATTTTTTATTTCAGTGCGTGAACAACATTGACAACATCGTCATATATCGCAAGGTCGGTATTCCTGTCGTATGAGGTTGATGTTTTATTCAGCAGAACAAGGTTCTTGCCCTTGAAATATCCCACATACGATGCCGCGGGATAGACTATCAGCGATGTACCGATTATTATCAGCGTTTCCGCAGACGAGATCTTTTCTATCGCCTTATATGTCGCGGTCTGGTCGAGCGGCTCCTCATAAAGTACAACATCAGGTTTTACTATCCCGCCGCATTTTTCGCATTTCGGAACGCCGCTGCTGTCTTTCACATACGGCATATCATAGAATGCTCCGCAATCCATACAATAGTTTCTGTGGACACTGCCGTGCAGCTCGGTGACATCGGTGCTTCCGGCCGCCTGATGAAGTCCGTCTATGTTCTGCGTTATGACCGAGACCTGCTTGCCTTTTTTCTCGAGCTCTGCAAAGTAGATATGCGCGTCATTCGGCTTTGCGTCCGGGTACAGCATTTTTGTTTTGTAGAACTCGAAGAACAGCTCCGGCTCACGGACAAATACGGTATGCGAGATTATCTGCTCCGGCGTATATGTGCTGTGTGTTTTTTCGTTGTAGATACCGTTAGCCGAGCGGAAATCCGGTATTCCCGAGGGAACGCTTATCCCGGCTCCGGTAAACACACATATCCTGTTCGTGGAGTCTATCATTTCCTGCAGTTGTGCGATATTGTCATTCATAAATAACCTCCGTAACGGGGAAGGGGAGCCTTCCGATAATCAAAATGGACTGCAGCGTGTGCAGCCCATTGATAATATTCAATTTTTATTACTGACTAAAACTTAATTTTCCATTGGAGTTATTACCTTTCGACATTTATTTGAAATGCGCGGCAATCTTCATTTTAACCACATCCGCTCCAATTAATATTAAATTTATATAAAGCCATTCGGCGTAGATCCAACTGCTACAGTTGAAGATGAGACCATACAGTTGGCAGGGGGTCGATACCGTCCGGTCGCCGAAGAAGATTTTCAGCAAAGCGCTTAACTATGAGCCACATTCCGCATTCAACATATTTATGACCGTCTCATAACCGGCTGCGGACGAAACAACATCTGTAAACTATCTGTGATCAGCGAGCTTCGCGATCGGCATCGAATTATTGAATTGTGTTTTCTCAGTGTCCATCGGACTCGCTTCCTTTCCGGTCAGATTTACATTACACTTTATACGGTCGGTAATGTATTTAAGTGATGCTTTGCATCCATCTGTATAGTTAAATGGTAGGGTAGTGTGATCAAAGCCGTATCACTTGGGAACCTCGGAGAGATAACTGTCGTTCATCAACGACCCTGTAAGCTGCTGCTTGTTTTTTCTTGGTTTATCTTTCCTTGAATATATAATAACACATTTCAAACTAAAAGTCAATAGTTTTTTGTTGGTTATTTTGTATAATTTTTTCAACATTTATTTATAACATTTATAAGAACATTATTTGGAATTAAAATATATATCAAAAAACTATTGACTTTCTTACCGGAATATTGTATAATATTCCTATTGAAAATGAAATACCGAGGAGATATTTTATGACAGAAATTCCGGAAAGCAAATTGGACGAAAACATCGACGATGATTCCGTCACATTGATAGATCTTGACGGTGATAAGTTTGAGATCATTGATACGTTAAATCTCGAGGGAAAAGACTATGTGGCGCTGATGCCTTACAGTGAGGAAGATGTTTCCGATGATGACGAGATCGTTGATTTTACAATACTCGAGATCATCGATGACCCCGATGATGAAGTGAACTGCACGCTCAGAACGATAGATGACGAAGACGAATACACAAGGATAGGCGATGAGTTCATCAAGCGTTTTGAACAATTTGACGGCGATGATGAATAAGCTTGCGTCTGTCAGGGAATAATAATTATCTTACTGCTGCGTTCGGGTTAGCATAGATACTATAATCCAACACATTTAAAAAGGGATTTCTCTACGACAGGGGATTGCAGACCTCCCGTACTGCGGAAGAAGGGAGCGTGAAGCTGTCGAGCGATCTTACCCACCCTGCTTCGTGCGGGTTTTATACTCTATGTGCGGCGCGGCGGTTAAACAAAGGGCTCTCTTGCGAGAACCCTTTGTTTTTGTGTGTTTCGGAGTTATTCTCCGATAAATTTGTAAGTCCCGTCTTCGTTCAGTACCCAATGTTCCGTATCAAGCTGCGGACTTTCCGTAAATGTATCGATGACTGTTTTGCCGTCGGCTTCATACACATTGATACTCCTCGGCTCGTATGTGCCGTTTTTTATCGATTCCCGTCTTTCGGCAGCCTCCTCGATCGACGACGGTACATCGCTGAACTCTTTCTCATAGACATACCCGGCTTTTCCGTTGTCGCCGATAACGGGGATAAGGTCGGGAAATTCGTCCTCGGATGCGGCATCGGGGATAAAGCCATAGGTCTGTCCGTTCTCGTTTACTTCATATACGGGCTTCCGGAAATAAAAGCTCTTATCATGGCATTCGATCATAATATCGTATTCGGTCGTGTGTACAGCGAACCACCTGTTATATATTCTTTCTCCGTCAGGATCGTCGGGGTCGATCAGACGGATCATTCCCATGACACTGTCATAGGAATAACGCGGACTGCTCTTAAGAAATTCCCGTCTTTCCGCTGCGAACCGAGCTTCCTCTTCGCCGAATCGTTCGGCCGTCTCGTACTGTTCGAGATAGCTGAAATATTCATCGCAATGTATTTCCAGCGTTCCGTCCGGATCTATGGCGATATAGGAATCGGAACCGCCGTCTGTAAGATAGTATTTCCCGGTGAAAAGCGTCTGCGGGACTTCCGAGCGGTCATTGAAATAAGTGCTCATCCAGATCCCCTCGTCTTCCCGTTGCTGCGGCGGTGCGATCACAGCAACGGAAGAACCGCACCCGCCGATACACAGAAGCGCCGATGCCGTGAAAGCAGCACAGGCGGTAAATTTCATTCCTCTCGTGCATTTTTTATCCTTTGTCATAATATTCTTTATCCTCCTTTTCAGATTTCCGGCATCGCTGCCGAGCCCAACAGTAAGGTACCTGTTTTCGATACCGTTTTCGGCTGTTTTAAGAAGCATATATCCGTAGCTTTTGCTTTGTTCCTCGGTCAGCCCGTTCGTCACCGCTTCATCACAGGCAAACTCTGTCTGAATTGTCAGCTTTTTCAGCACATAACGATATAACGGATTAAACCAGTTTATACAGCTCAGTATAGCTGTGAGCAGCCGCCGCAAAAGATCTCCGCGTCTGTAATGCGCCGTTTCGTGCGCAATAACAAGCTCAAGCTCATCCTCGCTGTAGGTGCCCTCGGGAATGTATATCGCGGGTCTGAAAATATTCGTCAGAAAAGGCGAAATATTTATCACTATCGTATAGACCGGCAGCTTTCCTGCATTCCGCAGAAACTTTCTTTGTCGGCGGAGGATCGCGTTAGAACGGAAAAATCTCACCGATATCAGAATAAACATTCCGACCGCGATCGATGCCCATACAATGCCTGCAAAATAAAGCACTGTCCACAATAACGAGGAGCTGACAGAAAACGGGGAAGCCGGAGACGACAGATGTGTCTTTCCGGAGAGCGTTTCGTTTTCTTCCTCGGAATTATAAGTGACCGCTTCTATTTCATGCACCTCGTATATGGTTACCGCCGGAACTGTATTTTCCGGAATAACAAACGGGATCACAGCACCTGCAGGAAATCCCAGAAGAGGCACTATAAGCGACATGGTAAGGATATTACACTTGAAATGCTCCGAAACGCCCTTTATAAGCTTGTTCAGCAGCAATACAAGCAGTCCGCACAGCGAACACATTACCGATGAGATAAGTACATAAATAAAAAGATGTATCATAGCTTTCCTCTCATTTCAACTCATCTATCCACCTGCGTATCTCGTCGATCTCCTCGCGGGTTATTTCCTTGCCGTCCCACAGCGACACGAACAAATTCATTGCAGAGCCGTTGTACGCGGTATCGATGAATTTGCGCGCAAGCCCGCTGTCATAGCGTTCCCGTGAGATAAGCGGAGTATAGTACTTCACGTTCTTTCTTTTCTCTACGGATAAAAAGCCCTTGTTGATCAATCTTACCGCGAATGTAGCTATTGTTGTTGTTTTCCACCCCTTTGTTTCCGAAAAATGTTTGAGAAGCTCGGAAACCGATACGGGAGCGTCCTTGTCCCATATAGCGTTCATCACTTCAAGCTCGGAGTCCGATAATGTCTGGATATCCATTTTATCACCTCGTTTATAATTGCTACACTGTGTAGTAATTATATTATACTACACGATGTAGCAAAAGTCAATAGCTTTTTTGATTTTTCTTAAAATCTTGATAATAAAATGTAAAATGAACTCTTTACCTTGCTGAAAAATTCACAATTCATAATTCACAATTGTGGTGCGGCTTCGCCGCTACTCTGAATCATGACGAGATACAAGAGCTTTGTATATAGATTTATGGTGAGGTATAATATATACGGATTTTTTTGGAATCAGCTGCAAACGGTGCTTGCCATATTCGCTGCGGCTATGAATTATCCGAAACGTTTTCGGGAGCTTCAACGATCCCTGGCGCCCGGTATGATGTTACTGATTTCAGAGGGTAAAAACGCAAGCTTGCAAAAGGTGTGTATATATGATATAATAGGGGCAGTCGGAAAAATTACTTAACAGTTAATTGCGTAAAATAAAAATTTTACGCAATAGAGGGGAGGCATTATAAAAAAACAATATCGTCCTTTGATTTATAGCACAAACAAACATCATCAACATTGACGAAACTATGATCACATTCCCAGAAAAGCATTAAATTGCAATATAATAAATCTGTATAGCCGCATTTAGCAGACCATTTACAATTATCACAACAAGGATATTCACTTTTACTCATATCACTCAAACCTCGATATTATATCGTATTTTGCGCCGCGAAGCTTTTCAAGCTCACGGAAATAGCTTTTGTAAGGTTCATACTTAAATACAAACGGAACGAACCAACGACAAGAGCACATCGGAAAGCATTGAAACTGACACATAAAACACATCTTGCACACATCAAGCATATTTATGCACATTCGGCAAAGACAATACACACAATCGGTATAAGTCAGATTATCCGATATAATAGCATATATTTCTTTGTCTTCAAATTTGTACATATCAGCCATACATTGAGAACGGAAAATCATTCAATAGCTCTTTTTCGTTTCTGAAATCTATAATGTTCATATTATACATTGAACGAACAGTATCACGTGCGGGCTTATGCAATATATTGTACTGTCTCGTTAATTCATCGGAATGATGTTTAACAAGCTCCTGCTTTGCATCGTCAAGACTAAGCGACTTGCACAAGTCAACAGCTTTTTTCTTCATTTGCAGACTATACGCCGTTTTGTTAAATCCTGCGAGAAGCTCGGAAAATTCATCACATGACAGTTTATGAACATCGATACCGGAATACTTTTCTGTATCTTTTTCCGTAAAATAATCATTAACAATTTGCTCATGCCGTGAGCCTTTACCGTTTTTATCGTAATGATCTATGCCACTATCACGAATATCTGTCAGCAATACATCTATTTTTACACAATGCAGGACAGAAAACAGCGTCGGAAAAACATAATTTTTAAGCCAACGATAAGCGCTCTTATACCTATTCTTATATGATTTATTTTCGACAAGTTTAGCTTTTTCGACCGTGCCGACTATCTTTTGCCACCATTTACGGGTATTACACCGAGAATAATTCGCCCGTGTTCCTTTAGGCACTACAAAACGGATATAATGATTAGTTACCTTTGCAATATATTTGCCGAATTCCTCTTGACCGAGCAATATAAGGTTATCACAAACAGTCATTGCCCGAATATCTTTAAACTCAAATTCCATTCTTACCCAATGCTTGATTGTTGCGTCATAATCTTCTTTTTTGGCTTGACATTCAAGCAATTTATCATAAAACCGCAAAAATACCTTGCTTTTACGATTACCGACATAATACGTTTCGCCGAGCACTTCACCCTTTGTATTGCGCTTTATTTCATCATAAGCGGGAATAAGCCTAAAGGGTGTTATACTATCCGAAGATTTAAATGAGCTCACAAACTCGCCACGCTTCAAAGCTGTTGCAACGGTTTTAAGGTCTATAAGCTTTTCGGCATCATAAGAAATATCATCAAATGCAAGGTCAATGCGTGTGCATTTACAGGTAAGTCCGAACACCCCGAGCGAAAAGAACTCTTTAAGAAACTTTATCCACGACCAATCAGAATACTTACCGTTCATATATTTTTCATAGTATGCAATACCGTCACCGGAGAAGCGAAACATTAAGCCCTGTTCAGGAAAACGCTCCGGACCCGACAATGCAACCGAAATACCATTATATTGATACATCGTGTTATAATGCTGAATGCTACCCTGTTTTTTCTTAAAATTGCCCTTTAGATCGGACATTTCAAGAAACTGAAAACACCAGTTTTCAAGCGGACACATATCTCCGTTGAAATGAAGATCAGTATATGTAACATTATCCTTTACCGGTTTAAGCGTAAGCGTCAACCAATCTATCTTATAATCCATTGAATTTAACTCCTTTAGTAATAATGCACAATCCTCAAATTCCGATCTGAAAATAAGGATTGTGCATAATCAACAATCAAAGAATGAGATCATCAACATCAGTGTCAAAATTCTTGACTGTTTCAGCGGCTTTTTTTATCGTGTCGCTCTTCTTGCTGTTCTTTTTGTACTTTTCAAAGACTTTAAAGCCAAGCCAAACGACAGCGAATATTATCGCTAACCAATAACCGAACGCCATACTTAACACCCCCTCTCAGCTGTGCCGAAGCGCAAAAGGTACGGCGAGCCGTCACCTTTTGCGCTTCGGCTTCCTGCTATCAATAATGGTATTAACCACCACTTCATTGTTATAGTTATCTCTAATATATCCTTCCTCGGCTTGCTTTTTAATCTTATGATAGGTGTCAAAACTGTTGCGCAATTCATCATCATGAACAAAAAAATATATTTTCCGGGTCTTAAGGTCTTTTAATTCCCCGTCGCTGTTAACTTTTGGCTTACACATACGAACTATAGTAAGACACCCCGCTATAGTCAAAGGAAAATATATATAATTGACTTGCTCCCGCAAAGGTTTAGCCATACGTTCAAACCGCTGAGTAGTACCGATAAATATTTTACGCTGTTTTCGTTGCTGAGTAATCTCTTGTATCATTTCCGGTGGAAAATCTTTTGATTGATTAGAGCTAAACCAATTCTGAACCTCATCAATAACATCAGCTTGACCGTATGCACCATTATTGTTAAAGACAAGGTCTTTCCAACTGTTTATTTGGCCGTCCTCGTCTTTATATTCAAAATTGGTCGATATATGACATAGCGGAAACTGCTTTTTGATACGCCGTAAAAATTCAGCGGTAGCAACGGTTTTACCGCTTCCCTGCTCTCCGACAAATAAGTGAAATCCGTATAGTCCGAATTCGTTTGGGTCAGCAGTAAGCCTGTCATGAACGAACTGCCGAGGAAAATCAACAAATAAGCGCTTAAAAAAACTGACGTGTTTAGCTTCCGAAACAAACTCTTTAATAGGCTTTCTGACCTTTTTAAAAAACCTAAAATATATGTAATACCATATCGACATTACAATAAACGGAAGCAAACAAACTGCTATAGCCAAAACAATAAATAAAATTATTTTAATTATCCAATCAATTATTACACTCATAATTTTAATTTAACCCTCTTAATTATTGTACTTGCAATAAGCTGATAGATAGCGAAAACAAGCTTAGCAATATAGAACGATACGAAGAACAGCGGAATAGGTATAAGCGCCTTAACAGGAATTAAATAACCAACACCAATTGAAATTTCATTAAGGACATCATATACATTAGGCGGTAGCGTTATTTCCAATCCAATGCTATTAAGCCAGTCGTTAATAACTGCGCCGAGACCGCCTAAAAAGCTATTGATCAGATTAACACACCAATCAATAAGCGGATTGAAAATACTCGCTATCCACTCCATTTATTTCACCTCACAATTTACCTTGCTGTCGCAAGCTTTGAATTTCAAGGGCGTCACCGCCTGTACTTTCTCCGGCGCCTAAAAGTCCCGGAAGTTTTCTAATGAGCTTGAGGAAAAAACCGACATAACAGATGAATATCATTAACAGTTGTATAAATTCTCGAACAGTCATATTTTTTTGAAATCTTCGTTTATCCGCAAGATTTGCATTACTTAAAGGTTGTTCCAAAAATGAAAGGTCAATAGCGGTATATGTTTCATAATCGCCGTCTTTGTTACTGTCATAATAAAATTTAAAATTAGGAGCACTATCACTGTATTTATCGCTGTTAAGTATATTTGAGAACAATTGTTGACATTGTTTAACAATACCAAGTTTTGTTGCTATTTCCGTTGCTTCTTTTAAACCAACATGAGAAACAACAATAGAATCGGTTTCAGAATATGTTTTGTCAATATCTATTTCTTTGGCTTCGGTCATAGCGTCAGCAAGCGTTTTAACATTCTCATTTATTTCATCTAATGTTTTACCGTTTACATTTTCCTGAACACCGGCCTGACTTGCATTGATCTCACCGAGAATTTCAATAATTCTCTGTAAATACCCCTCGATGCTGTCAAAATTAATGCTCTGTCCGTTCTCTCCGGTCGCTATTTTGTTCAGCGCTTCTTTTAGTGTATCTATAGGAATACCCGCAAAAGAAACTATATTTCCGTTTTCGTCAAATCCTATCAAGCTGTTTTCGTTTCCGATACCGGAAGAAATTGCTTTACCAATGGTGTCCTCTGCGTCTGTTCGATTGATATTTACTGTCTCGCCGCCTGTTGTCTGAATCAGATCATTCGGCGTAAATTCGCCCGGATAATTTTCCGTAACATTCGGGTCTGTGCATATCCATGCACCGCAAGACACACCGACCCAAGATTTACATCCGTCATCCTGCGGTGAATGTCCATCTGCCGACTTCATAAAATAGATCATATTTCCGTTATTAAAATTAATAATCTGCAAAGGTTCATCGGGATAGCCGTTTGAATTATGTAAACGTGCGCACCAAAAATACATTTTACCGCCATAAATCGAATAAAGGCCATGACCATAACACATTGATACATACATATCTCCATGCCATCTTTCGGGATTTTCACCCACTTTTCTGCAAACAGTAGCTCCAATTGTTTTAGCCTGCGCTTCGCTGCTAAAACTGCAGTCTTCTCGTGTTGTTACTGCGGGAGTATATAATCTGTAACCGTTCATTTCTGCCTGCACATATCCTGTTGAAGTCGGCATTGTAATTCCCGGTATCGGTCCCACAAAATCGAAACTGTATGACGGCATCACTTCGGACAGGGCGTCATTACCTTCAATCTTTGCTTGCGCGGTCATAAATTTTATTGCCGCATTTGTTGCATCAGTCTTTATCTTTGAATATGTCGCGGCGTCCATTGAACTTCCGCCAACACCAGTTTCAACTTGTTTATAACCGTTTGCAATAGACTGTAATAAATTTTCGTCTTTGTTAAGCTCATCACACATAAATTTTGCAAACTTCTGATCATAATCGGAAAGCCCGGAAGCGGGTTCGAAATAAGGCAGATTTCCGTTACCCGGGTCAACAAGCTGTATTACTTCCCCACGACTTAACGCGTTTGAATTAGCATCGCTTACAATTGAATTTCCCCATTCTCGCAAGCTGTCAGATAATTGAACGGTCTGACTACCTATGTAAGAGGATAAAGCTCCTACAACCGCACCGCCTAAAACGTAAAGAACAGCTGTGCCCAATGTCGCAAAAGCAAACGCCTCTGATCTGATATTAAATACCCCGACAGCAAAAACATTAAGCAATATCGAAAACACCAGTATAATACATAAAACTTTTTTCATATATATAAACCTCATTAATTGAAAGTTAATTTTCAAAAAGCAAAAGGCAGGGTAAACAATGATACCCTGCCTTTTGCGTCGCAGTTAGATACCGCGAATTGTGCTCATAAGGAACGACAGTCCCTTGCGGAAAGCAAGTGCGCCGACCACTACAGGCAGTACAACGGGCAGAAGGTCGGTAATCTGTGTAAGAATACCGTTCATCATGTCAGATGTAACGCTGTTCGCGATAGACGGAACAGTGACAGTAGTTGTATCTGCCGACGCAACTATGCCGAGAGCCGCCGCAGTGCCGACACCTGCAACAGAACTTACAGCGAGCTTGCTCTTTGTAAGTGCGTTCTGTGCAAAGCCTTTTACCTTCTCCACCGCATTTTTTACGCTTTCGATCATCGTTTTAGTTCTCCTTTCGTAGAATTATTTTTGAGGAGCTAAACGCCCCTAAAAAACCATTTGTTAAAAACCGACCACAACAGAGCTATTACAAGAACTATACACGCTGTTCCGAGTGTTGCAAACTGATAGTTTACGACAAGTTCCAAGCCGTTTATCATTTCTTGCTGAAGCTCCGTCTGTGTTTCAAGCCTGTTGCATACATCTTGAAGCCGTTCAAGTTCCGCTTGCTGATTGGTGATAGCAGTATTTTGATTTTCTATCAGCGTTTCAAAGTACGGTATAACATCTTCAAGGATATACACAGTTTCCGTAGCCGCCATAATACACTATACCTCATGCAATTATTTCAAGTTCATCAAGGACGGCATAAGACTTATCTTTGAACGTCCGAACGTCCTTCGATATGATCGCGGTCTTGCCGAGAAGCTTTTCCCAAGACTTCTTGAATTGCGCATACTGCTCCGGGAAAGCTTTTTGTGAAAAGGTCTCATATCCGACCTCAGAACCGCAGGCGTTTTCGTTTTTTGTCGGTCTTGTGTAGGAGAACTGCAACATTTCCTTGTATTCTCCTGTTGACTTATCCGTGTAACTTCTGTCTTCTATTCCTACTATTATAACTTTCATTTGTCAATTTCCTTTCGTAAACGGTCAAACCGTATTGTAATTATTGATAGTTTATTATGTTTGTTTGAAATTTGAACTAAAATAATGATACAAGGAAATGTTATATATTTCAACAACGGGAACAACGAGAGAACAATGCCGAGGGAACTCAGAAGCCGCTCCCGCTGTTGAATTGTCAAGGTACTGAAAATTTGACATTTCGGACAAAATATGCTATGATAAAATAGAATAGGTGTTTATACATTGCATATCGTCCGAAAGGTGGTGAAATCATGAACTTTGTCGAATTATTTCTAACAACACTCTATTACCTTATTCCTGCTGCTATCATTTTTATAATAGCATTTGTATTGCAGAGAATATTCAGAAAGAAGAAATAAGTCTTGTTCGTTCCCTACCCTGCTATCAAATTTATGAGTTTTTCAACTCACAATGTAAGTATAACACGTTAGCGTGCTCTTGTCAAGAACAATTTGTTAAAATGTTACACAAATATACACGCTATCGTGCTTTGATTTTTGTTAAATTTGAAAGGAAAGAAAAATGAATGAACACAAACTAAGCGATGCGAAAAGGAGAAATAACAAAAAATATGACGACTTAAATATGAGTCAAATAGGAATTAAGGCAAAGAAGGAGGAAATCGAAAAATGCAAAGACTATGCACAAAAATTAGAGATCACTCCAAGTAAGTTTGCATTGAAATCAATGTTATACTGTATCAATAACAATATTACTTTTGACAAAGAGGAGAAATAAAAATGTACATTACTCAAAATGAACAATACACACAAAGTTTAAAAGAATTATATAGTGCTCTGAATTGGATATCAACAATATGGTGGATATATGCAATAATAATTGTTATAGAATTTATTTGCATTATAGCTATAGCTATTAATTTAAGCAAAATAACCAAAATACAGACACAGCCATTTCAAAACAAAAAACCCGAATATCCCGATAAAGTTATTGAATTGTTGCAAGCAATAGTTTCAGCTGAACAGCATAATAACTCCGAGCTTCAAAGCCTTAAATCAGAAATGGAATTATTAAGAAATGGTGGTACTAAGCCGGGCATTAAAAATAAAGAAACCATTCATCATGAGGAAATTGTAACACTTATAAAAGCTCAAAATGACTTATTGCAAAAGATATTAGATACCACTTCCGGCGAAGAAAAAAAGAAGCTTGCCGAAAGGTTAAAACAAGCTACCGATATTTTGAATGGAGATTAAAAACAGAAGATATAAAAAAAAGCACTCCGAGACCGCACAGAGAGCGGAAACGGAGTGTTTTCTTTTGAGCTCAGGATATCCGTATTACTAAAGGGATAAGACAGCCAAAAACAACAGCTATTGACAATAACCCTCGCTTCGCTCGCCCCTTCTTGCTAAGAAGGGGCTAAACGTAACTGCCCGAGCTCCCGCGCATGCTCCCTCGGTCGCTCGGAACGGGACACGATCTATAGTGTAGTGCTATTTGTAAGTATGGGGTGCTGCTATCGGACAACTTGTGCTTTACCCGGAGATATGAGGAACTGCTGCCGGAACACGAGTACCGCCGAAAAAAATCAAAAAATTTTCAGAGTCTCCCCCTTGACAAACCGCACAAAATGTGCTGTCGCGGCTACGCCGACGGAACTCAGGAAGCATATAGGGTTTGTTCCCATTCCGTCGCGCCTGCAATTGTAGCACATTTTGAGCGGTTGGTCAAGGGTACTCTAAAATTTTTTTGATTTTTTTCGGATTATACATAGTGCTGATTATCGGGTTGCCTGCGGCGCGCCTCGGGAATCTAAAAAGCATATAGGTTGCCGCTTCGCGGCGGTGATGTCGGCGGGTGTAGTGCTTTGGTGCAGTGCTGTCGGATAGGTTATGTGTCCTTTTGTGGGGTGGGGTCTGTTTGTTCTGTCGCGTCTGTCGGGAGTATGTCGCGGGAGCTCGGACAGTGATTTGAAAGATAGTAGTCAATAGCTGTTGTTATAAAGCTATTAACGCTCATTCCCTGCTCTGCGGCTATTGCTTTAATAGTCTCTTTTTCATCCTTTTTTACATAAAGCTTTATCTCTGCATAATTCGCTTTATTGTATTTAGCAGAAGCTCTAATATGTGCTTTTGTCGTTGTCATTTTTTCACCTGCTTTCAACAATATTATAACATAGGTACATTATATTGTAAATGGTCAATATGCACAATTTGTATATCATAGGGATAGTATATTTGTGTAATTTACCGCTTGAAAATGTCATAGGGATATGTTATAATATATATGTAAGGCAAAGGTGACAAGCCTTTTAAGAAAGGAAGTGAGGTAAATGTCTATGACTGCAATGGAGCTTAAGCGGTTTGAAGAACTCATTAGAGAAAACGAACAGCTTAAGCGTGAAATCGAAGAACTCAAAGCGTTAATCGAATTATACAAAGTCGAAACAACGTAAAACAAAAGTGAGTGCTTCCGGCAAAGAACACACTCACTAAAACAACAAACACAATATAGGTAAGCCAATAGCCTTACATCGGCTACCATATTGTATAAACAGTATATCACATTTATGAAAGGAAGTCAAGTATTATGTATAGAAATTATGAAAATCCATTAAAATTAATGTCTCAATTACACAATCTTGAAGCACAATTATTGGCAGCTCATATAATGTGTGATGAAGATTTGATTTTCGATTTAGAACAAGAACGAGCAGAATTAAAAGATCGTATTCGCTTTGCGTGGAATGATGACGAATACGATAGCCAAGAAGACAACTAAGAAAGAAGGTTAAGACTTATGAGAAAAAGAAACATCTACACAATGGCAGAAGCTCAACTCGCACTGATGAACGCATTCAACAGCATAAACGAACATTTCTTTGAAAACGAGCTTGAAAAGGTCATTATCACCTTGAAAGAGGGCGCAAAAAAGAACGCCTTCGGTTGGATAGAGACCACAAAGAATTGGAAGCAGGGCAACGCAGAGCGTCACGAAATCAATATAAGTTCCGACTATCTCGAAAGACCCGTAAATGAGATCATAGCAACGTTAATGCACGAAATGTGCCACTTATACGCATTACAGCACGATATAAAGGACACAAGCCGCGCTAACATCTACCACAACAAGAAATTCAAGGAGATCGCGGAGTCTCACGGCCTTATAACAGAATTTAATGAACATATCGGTTACAGCCACACGATTATGACCGAAACAACAGCCGAATGGGTCAACAATAACGTTCCGGTCTCATGTTTCAAGCTCTACAAAAAGCGCCTTGTTGCTGATAGCGCAGGTAAGGCAAAACCGAAACAGTCAAGCCGCAAATATGTATGCCCTTGCTGCGGACTCATAGTAAGAGCAACAAAAGAATGTAACATCATTTGTGCAGACTGTGACGAGAAAATGGAAATTGAAAGTTAACTTTCAAAAGCTGTCCTATCGGCTAAACGGGGAATTTTGACAGTTAACTTTCAACTTGACATTTTAATAAATATATGATATACTGATATTACTACAAGAAAGGCGGTGACAGGTATGACAGAAAGCGAAATACAGTTAGTAAAAAAAGCAACTATTTATGATTTACGCTTGATACTCACAAACGGTGACAAAAAAGAATACACTGTCGAGGAATTGCTTGAACTGCTTGACAAAGTAGCTATGGCAAAGGAACAAGAGTAATCAATCTCCCCCGCTCCGGCGGGGGTTCTTTTTACAAGTTTTATGCAAATAGTAATAAGTTTACAACTTTATAGATACACTAAAAATTTTACGCAATAGAGGGGAGGCCAAAAATGAAATTTAAAGATTGTCCCGCATATCTTCAGGAATACCTGAACTACATAGAAACGATTAAGCTGCGCTCACAGTTGACTGTAAAGAACTACTACACGGATATCAAGCTGTTTCTGCGTTATCTCAAGGTCAGCAGCGGGCTTGCCGAGACCGACGAATTTGACAAGATAAAGATCGAGGATGTCTCCGAGCAGCTTGTAAAAAATGTTACGCTGTCCGATCTGCTCGCGTTCTTATCTTATACATCATCGGAACGCGAAAATCACGCACAGGCTCGTGCCCGTAAGGCTGTAGCACTGCGGCAGTTTTTCAAGTATCTGACGATCAAGAAAATGTGGTTTGATGTTAGTCCTGCGCAGAATCTCGAGCTTCCGTCACCGAAAAAGGCTCTGCCGAAGCATCTTACGATCGAGCAAGCCACCGATCTGCTCAAAGCCTGCTCGCAGTTCAAGGACTGGTCCGATTACCGGGATTACTGTATGATAACC
>JAFTAG010000358.1 GCA_017458655.1 Ruminiclostridium sp.
ATGAAGGAAACGGTGGGATATCTCGCGGAGGAGCGCGGTCTGTACCCGAAATACAGGATAGCCGAGCAGATGCACTATTTCGGCGCCATAAAGGGTATGAAGAAGAAGGAAGCCGCCGCCGCGACAGAGCGCCTTTTCAAAAGACTTAAGATCGAGGAATACCTCAAAAACAAGGCCGAGCAGCTCTCAAAGGGCAACCAGCAGAAAGTGCAGCTCGCCGCCGCGCTTCTGAGCGACCCGAAGATCATCATACTTGACGAGCCGCTGAGCGGCCTCGACCCCGTAAACGCCGACCTGTTCAAGGATATTATCCGCGAGGAGCGCGACAAGGGCAAGTACATCATAATGTCGTCGCACCAGATGGAGACTATCGAGGAATTCTGCGAGGATCTTGTCCTGCTGCACCACGGCAAGGTGGTATTGTCCGGCAACCTCAATGAGATAAAGCGGGCGCGCGGACGCGAGAACCTTACCGTCAAGGCCGACAAGCCCATAGCGGAGCTCGGCGCGCAGTGCGGGCTCACGGTCGCGGAGGACACCCCGAACGGTACGTACTTCAAGGTAAAGAGCGAGGACGACGCGGGCGCGTTTCTCAAAAAGATGCTCGAAAGCGGCATAAACGTAATAAAGTTCGATCTCAGCGAGCCCTCGCTGCACGATCTGTTCATTGAAAAGTGCGGAGGTGACGGCAATGAAGACTAAAGGCTGGAGAGAAGTATTCTCGTTCACCTTCGTTCAGCAGGTCAAAACAATGTCGTTCATTGTCGGAACGATAGTTATGTCGCTTATCACGGCGCTCATAACGTTCCTTGCGAACTTCCTGCCGACGCTGTTCCTCGGGGATCGGCTGAACGATCCTTCGGGCAGCGGCTCCGCAGTCGTAGCTGCTGTTGACAGGCTTTATATCAGCAACGAGACAGGATACGACATAGACTTTTCGAATATCGGCGAGACGCTCGGCGTAAGCTGCGAGATGCTGACCGCGGACAATGCGGAAGCAAAGGAGGAGGAGCTGAAAGGCTCCGCCGCGAGGGAAATGCTCTCGCGTATCGTCAACGCGGGAGGCGCGTTCTCGATAAATTCCCGTTACGCCGCAAACTGCACGACCGTCAAGGAAAGTGACTGCAAGTCGCTCAACTCCGTGCTCTCGCAGGAGGTCAAGGCGAGGTTCCTCGCGTCCTACGGGATAGAGGGCAGCGCGCTCATTCCTGCGTTATCGTCGGTGAACACTACTATCGCGAAGGCCGGCGAGAAGCCCGTCAACGAGATACAGCAGATCATTAACTCGGTAGTCCCGATGATCTCGTCGATCATACTGTTCGTCTTCATTTTCGCGTACAGCCAGCTCGTGGGTCAGGCTGTCGCTATCGAAAAATCCTCCCGTATCGTGGAATACCTGCTCACGTCTATCAAGCCACTCGCGCTTATAGTCGGAAAGGTGCTCGCTATCTGCTGCGTGTCGGTGATGCAGTTCATCATCATAATCTTAAGCGGCGGTATCGGCTTCCTTATCTCGATGCCGTTCGGGATACTGTCGAAGATATCGACCGCTTCGGGTGAAACGGCTGCGGCCATGGACGGTGTTATCAACGAGCTCGGAGAGGCGTTCTCGAGCTTTGACGGTATGGTATTTGTGATCATGCTGGTCACGTTCATACTCGGATTTTTACTGTTTGCGGGGCTTGCGGGACTTGCGGGCTCGAGCGTCAGCAAAATGGAGGATCTTGCCCCTGCGATGCAGCCGCTGTCCATTGTGGGCGTTCTCGGCTTCTATCTCGCTTATTTCCCGCAGGTGACGGGCGAGGAGAATTCGTTCTCGGCGCTGGCGCGGTATCTTCCGATAAGCTCGCCGTTCATTCTGCCGTCCGACTATATGCTCGGCAAGATAGGGATACCGGAGGCTCTGATCTCGATCGCTGTTCTCGCTGTGACCGACATACTTCTTATGATGTTTGTCGCCAAGGTCTATGAAGCTATCATACTTCACACGGGCAACCGTCTCAAAGTCGGCGATATGCTCAAAATGTCCAAATAAACACGCTCCCCGGCAGCCGAAACTCTGCTGCCGGGGGATTTTTTGCACAAAATTCCCCTTTCCCCCTTGAATTCCTACTAAAACTATGGTATAATATGAATTAGATAATTTTGTATTCTCCCCCGACGGGGGAGAATACAAGGAATTTAACTGCTTATCACGGGGGTGTTGGTGTGAAGATATCGACAAAGGGAAGATACGCGCTCAGAATGCTTACAGACATAGCGGCGCATGAGGAAGAGGGGTTCATTTCGCTCAAGGAGATATCGGAGAGGCAGAACATCTCGAAGAAATACCTCGAACAGATAGTCCCGCTCCTCACACGCAACGGCATACTGCGCACGAACCGCGGGAACAAGGGAGGTTATGCGCTTATGAAGCCGGCCGCCGATATCAGCGTCGCGGACGTACTGCGTGCTACCGAGGGTTCTCTCGCGCCCGTAGCCTGCCTCGAATGCGAAGTAAACGACTGTCCGCGCGTTGACGAATGCGACACGCTGTATGTATGGAGCGGTCTGAAGGATGTTATAACACGCTATCTCGGCGGTATCTCGGTCGCCGATGTGCTCGCGCACAGCAAGAACGGCGGCGGGGATTACTGCATTTAAGCGGAAAGGAAGCTTATGTATCTTGAGGATATACGGCTCGGCGAAGTGAAAACGGTCGAGAATATAGTCATTGATAAGGACGAAATGATAGATTTCGCCCGCAGGTACAACCCCGCGAGAATACACACCGACGAGGATTTCGCGAGAAAAACGCGGTTCGGGAAGCTTATCGCGCCCGGTATGCTCTCGTTCCTGTCCGTCTGGGCGCAGTATGTCTCGCTCGATTTTGCCGGAGACGATCTCGTCGCGGGCAAATCCACCGCCGTTGAGTGGTTAAAGCCCGTTTTTGCCGGGGATACGCTCAAAGGCGTGGCGAAGATAACAAAGCTCGAGGAAAAGAGCACGCACACGGGTATTATGACCGTGACGATAGACGTTTACAATCAGGACGGCGACAACGTGCTCACCAGCGTTATCGAGAGCATCGTAAAGAGGCGTCCGACGGAATGAAAATGAAAGGTGAGTGCCGTTATCCGAACGGCGCTCTCTTTTAATTTGCACAAAAAGATTTGTATATTTTTATAAAATGTGAAAAAACACTTGAAATTTTCAGAAAATGTGATAAAATAATATTATGTCGCTTTGCGCTTAAAACGATATCATCGGCAGCGCGGCGAAGAGATATTTTTTGGGGAACGGGTGCAGGATTTGCTTAATTACCTTACCGATATCTGGAATTCGTTCGTGAACGTGTTCCGGTCAATGACATTTATCGACGTGCTCGATATCATACTGCTTGCCGTCATCCTTTACTGGGTCATAAAGCTCGTGAAGGAGACAAGAGCCGAACAGCTTGTCAAGGGACTTGTTGTTTTTGTTGTCGTGCTTGCGGTGCTCAATCAGTTCGAGTTCAAGGCGATGAAGGTGATAAGTCAGATGGTTGTGAATGTCGGGCTCATCGCGTTCATAATAATGTTCCAGCCCGAGCTGAGGCGCGCGCTCGAAAAGGTCGGACGCTCAAGGGTGATGAAGACGATACTGTTCGATACGCCGCTGCCCGATTATCTTGACAGAGAATCCCGCGCCGTGGATCAGATAGTCCTCGCCTGTGAAAAGCTCTCGAGGACAGCCACCGGCGCGCTTATCGTTATTGAGCGGCAGACAAAGCTCGGCGAGCAGATAGAGACCGGTACGATACTCAACGCCATACCGAGCGAGGAGCTGTTCCGCAATATATTCTTCCCGAATACGCCGCTGCACGACGGCGCCGTTATCATAAGAGACGGTATGATCTACGCCGCAGGGTGCTTCCTCCCGAAGCCCGCCCGTGACGAGCTCATAAACAAGGAGCTCGGTTCCCGCCACCGCGCGGCTATCGGTATGAGCGAGGTGTCGGACGCGATCATTATCGTTGTCTCCGAGGAGACCGGTATGATCTCGATAGCGGAGAACGGCGACCTCGAAAGAGGCTTCGACCGCGAGAAGCTTTATAATTACCTCAAAAACAAGCTGTTCCCCGACACGGCGGAGCAGCGCAGAAGCAAGGATAAGAGCAAAAACAAGGGCAGGAGCAAGCCCGGTGCCGGGAATCCGGCAGCTCATAAGTCTGGCCGTTCAAAGAAAGGCGGTGAGGCGAAGTGAGCGGATTTTTCAAAAGATTCGGCAGGGGATTTCTCCGCAATCTGAAAACTATCCTGCAGGCGCTGATATTCTCGGTGTTTATATGGTTTTTCATCTCGATACAGATATTCCCCGATGTGTCGATGCACATTGAGGGGGTAGGCGTCTCCTGCGACCCCACTAACTTTATGGAAGAGGAAAACCTGATAATAACAAAGGTGAACGTCGATAAGGTCACGATACAGATCGAGGGGAAGCGTTACTCGATAAACGAGCTTACCGCCGAAAACTTCAAGGCGTCCTGCGATATGTCGAAGGTGTTTGACGCGGGGACGCACACAGTTCCGATAGATGTCGAGGTGCTGAACGATATCGAGTGCAAGGTGACATCAACGTCGCTCACGGCGGAAGTTACGGTCATCAAGATGGTGACACGCGAGATAAAGGTAGTTCCCAACACGTCGGACCTCGCCATAGCGAGCGAGATGCAGATAGAGGGCGACGTTACCGTAGTTCCCGATTATGTTGTTGTGACGGGCGAGGAAAACTACATCAATTCGATCGACCACGCGGAGGCGTTTGCGGAGATAACGGAGCCGCTCGACCACAGCGCTGAGCTCCCCGCGCATATTGTCTGCTATACGGGCACGGGCAGGGAGGTAGGCTCCGAGGCATACGAATCGGATAATGACGATTTCAAGGTGAGCGTCCCCGTGTATAAGCTCAAAACTCTCCCCGTGCAGGTGAAATTCACCGGAACGTCCGGAACGTGGGGCTTCAATGCGGAAGAGCTGGAGTATATGATGTCGATAAACGAGATAACTATCGCTTCTCCCGACAGCTCGATAGATAATCTCGATGTGTTCGACATCGGCGAGATATCCCTCACAAAGCTCACTCTTAAAGACCTGCAGGGCGGTGTGCAGCTGCCCGTGGAGCTTCCCGACGGTTATAAGAACATTTCCGGCAACAAGTATATCACCGTGACATTCCCACAGGCGGAGGATTTCGGCCAGCTCGGCTTCACCGTTCCGTCGGATAACTTCACGGTCATCAATGTGCCGTCAAACTACAGCGTCAAGCTCCTGACGAACGAGATCCTCGTGAGCGTCGTCGGCTATTCCGATTATATACAGGAAATGACCCCGTCCGATATCTACGCAACTATCAACCTGCTCGGTATGGAGCTCTCCGAGGGCACCAAGTCGCTCTCCGTCACCTTCCGTATCAAGGGCGCCAATGCCCGCGCATGGGTCTCCGGCGAAGAGTATAAGGTCGATCTGCTGATCTCTCAGGCAGACGACACAGACGCGTGAGGGCACAGAGAGAACAGAGAGAACAGAGAGTCGCTAACGCTCGAGAAACGTGTCTCGCCTTTGGGCGAGCCACATGGGGAAAAGGAAACCTTTCTTGGAAGAAAGGTTTCCTCTCCCCCAGACCCCCACTCTTTCGAAAAAACCGAATCGCTCCGCAATTAGATTTATAGCACCTGCTCCTGTTGTAAGCTATGTGCGGATCTGTTACAAGATCTCACAAAAATCACAAAACATCATAAAAAATAACAGCACTGTACAATCTGCACGGTGCTGTTTTTGTATTCGCAGAATTTCACAATAGGAGCAGTTACTATAAATTCAACTGCGAAGCCAGCAAAGTTTTTTGGAAAGAGAGGGGGGTTGGGGGAGAGGAGAACCTTTTGTTCACAAAAGGTTTCCTCTCCCCCAAGCGCGTCAGCGCTTCTCTCGAGCGGCAGCGGCCTCTCACACTATCTTCTCTAAATCCCGGCGGAGTCTCTTGATAATGCGCTTTTCGAGGCGGGAGATGTAGCTTTGGGAGATGCCGATAAGGTCGGCGACTTCCTTTTGGGTGAGCTCTTTGCCGTCCACCAAGCCGAAGCGCTTTTCCATAATGAAGCGCTCGCGCTCGGGGAGCTTGGCTACCGACTCGAGCAGCAGGCGCTTTTCGGCTTCGCTCTCGATGTTCTCGTTCACCACGTCGTCCTCGGTGCCGAGAACGTCGGAGAGCAGCAGTTCGTTGCCGTCCCAGTCGATGTTGAGGGGCTCCTCGATAGATATCTCGGAGCGGTACTGGCTCGCTTTCCGCAGGAACATCAGTATCTCATTCTCGATGCAGCGTGACGCGTAGGTCGCAAGCTTGATGTTCTTGTCGGGGCTGAATGTGTTTACCGCTTTGATAAGACCTATCGTTCCTATAGAGATAAGGTCTTCTATGCCGATACCCGTCGATTCGAACTTTTTGGCGATATACACCACGAGCCGCAGATTGTGCGTGATAAGCGCGTCCTTCGCCGCCTGCTCGCCTTTCCGCAAGCCCTCGAATGCCTGCTCCTCCTCCTCCTTCGAGAGCGGCGGGGGCAGATCGTCCGACCCGTTTATATAGTAAACGCTCCTGCTTGAATGGCGCGCCATTACGCTGCGTATCAGCTCATTTATCCTTGCGTTCATTTGATTTTCCCTTCCTTTTAAATGAATTGTATTATGGGCACCTCTAAAAACCTCTTGCCGCCCATTCGTACCGCCCTAAAGCCGTCATATTGCACAGATTTTCCTTGACATACGACAGTATGCCTGCGAAAAATTTGTACAATCTGCCGACTTTATGTCGGCACGCCTGAACGACAATAG
>JAFTAG010000359.1 GCA_017458655.1 Ruminiclostridium sp.
CCGTATGACGAGGTGCTTCCGTGGGAGCACATGGACGTGCTGGTGACGAAAGAATTCCTGATACGCGAGAACAAGCGGGCTCACGAGGCACAGACCACGCCTAACTGCCGTGAACGCTGCTCCGGATGCGGTGTGAACAAATGTATCGGAAGAGAATGCTTTCAGAGCTGACAGTGAACAGTGAATAATTGCAGTGTCCGCTTCGCGGACGGATCGGGATCGGTGTGATGAAATGGGAGCGTTTTTTCAGTGGCTCACGGAGACAAGAGAAGGGATATTTTATCTGGATGCGCTGATAATGGGCGGTATAGGTCTGCTTTTCTACGGTGCGAACTGGGCAATATTCATTAATAACCGCATACCCGGCAGAAAATGGGTGTCAATGGTGCCTCCGCTGGGCGGTCTGCTCATATCGCTGGCATTCCTGCTGTTCATACCGGCGCCGTGGAAATGGCTGGCGCTGCTCGGGCTTACCGACCCTGTTTTCCCGCTGATATTGTATTCGCTGATAGTTCCGCACCCGGCCGGAAATAAGCCCGATGATGCAGATAATAAAGATAAGGATGACGAAAATGGAGAAAACAGAGAAGATAAATAAGAATGTAAGAGTGTTCTTCACAAAGACCGGCAGAGCGGTCTATATCTCTCACCTCGACCTGTACAGGCTGTTCCAGAGGACGATAAAGCGGGCGAAGCTCCCCGTGTGGGAGACAGAGGGCTTCAACCCTCACGTTTATATCACGTTCGCGCTGCCGCTCGCTTTAGGAACTGCCGGGCTCTGCGAGACCATGGACACGAAGCTTACCGAGGATATCGGCGCGGACGAGCTTGTGCGGCGCTTCAACGACGCCCTGCCGCGGGACATACGGGTCACATCGGCCGCCGAGCCGGTATATAAGCCCACCGAGATAGCGCTGTCGGAGTACGAGGCGGAGTTTGAATGCGACAGCGCCGCGTTCGGCGAGTTCCTCGCTTCGGAGCATATCCCCGTCGAAAAAAAGACCAAGCGCGGCATTACGGAGATAGACCTGAAAGCATACCTTAATATAATAGAGCGCGGAGACGGGTATATGCGCTTCACGTTCCCCTCCGGCACCGAGTTCAACATCAACGCGGGGCTGCTGTTCGACGCATACGAGAAGCTTACGGGCGCGGAATTGGGCGCATTGCACATAACGAGAACGGCAATAAAGTGCAAAAACGGCGAAATTTTCCGATGAAAATGAAAAAAACTATTGCAATTCGGGAAAAAAAGTGTTATAATATAAAGGCATTTGTAACCGCGCCTTTTTTGGCGTGAGAATTAATGCAGGGGCAAAGCCCGCATTAATAGGGTATTCCGCTGTATCGGAGCCGAAAAAGTGAGGCTCGGCGTGAGTCGGACGCGCATGCGTCAAATGTTCACAGATCTCCGCTATATGTACGATGCAAGAATGCCGAAACAGGAGGAAGAAGAAATGGATGCACTCAAAACAATTGCTCAGGAAAGCATGAAGCAGGATATGCCTGCGTTCGGCGTAGGCGACACCGTAAAGGTGCACGTCAGGATCACAGAGGGCGACAAGTCCCGTATCCAGATGTTCGAGGGAACGGTTATCGCCAAGAAGCACGGCGGTATCAACGAGACCTTCACGGTAAGACGTGTGGCTCACGGCTGCGGCGTCGAGAGAGTTTTCCCGCTGCATTCCCCGTCCGTTGACAAGATCGAAGTCGTAAGAACGGGTGTTGTACGCAGAGCAAAGCTGTACTACCTCAGAGACAGAGTAGGTAAGGCGGCAAAGGTAAAGGCGAAGTATTGATATTGATCCTTTGCCTCCCCCGCGAAAAGGGGAAAGAACGAGCGGGTGATAACGGAAAAGTCCGTTATTGCCTTGATTCGTTGTTTTATGATGATTTGTGAGTGATATTATGGAAATGAACGAATTTGACGAAGCAAAGAAAGCTGTTGCGGAGACCGAGCCCGAGGAAGGCTTTGCCGTTGACATAAAGGACAGCGATACAGCCGAGCCGGCGATAACGCCCGAAGTGTCCGAAGCGCCCGCCGCTGCCGGAAAGCGCCGCAGTCTGCTCACGGAGACCTACGACCTTCTTGACACGCTTCTCTATTCCGTTCTCGCGATAATCGTCATCTTCACGTTTTTTACAAGAATGTCCACGGTTGACGGAAACTCGATGCTCCCGACGCTCGAGGACGGTCAGCGCCTGATGATAACCGACTTTCTCTATACGCCCGCGTATAACGATATAGTGGTCGTGTGGGCGGACGGTATCCCCAATGACAACGGGGACTACGGAAAGGCTATCGTAAAGCGCGTCATAGGGCTCCCGGGAGACAGGATAAGCATCGACTTCAAAGAGGGCAGAGTCACCCGCAACGGCACGCTGCTCGATATAGAGAGCAGGGACGGCTTTCTCTATGAGGACGGACATAAGATAAACAGCTACACTAACCTTGAAGAAGGCCTCGGCGGGGAATTTCTCGTGCCGGAGGGCTGCATCTTCGTAATGGGCGACAACAGAAACGGCTCCACCGACAGCAGGAGCAGTATGGTGGGCTTCGTCGATCGCCGCGAGATAATCGGAAAAGCGTATCTGCGCGTGATCCCGTTCGGCAAGTTCGGCGGGCTGTATTGAGGACGATATGGGCTACGACAGCGATATACAGTGGTTCCCGGGGCATATGACCAAGACCCGCCGTATGATAGAGGCGGATCTGAAGCTCGTTGACGCGGTCGCGGAGATCGTTGACTGCCGGATCCCGGAATCCAGCCGCAACCCCCTTATTAACGAGATAGTTTCCGGAAAGCCGCGCATAATGCTGCTCAACAAGTGCGATCAGGCCGACGAGAGCGTAACGGCACAGTGGCGCAAATACTACGGGGCGAAGGGCATACGCACGATAGTGTGCGACTGCCGCAGCGGAAAGGGTATAGAGCGCTTTCTGCCGACGCTTCGGGAGGAGCTTTCGGAGCTGCTCGAAAAACGCCGCGCCAAAGGCACTGTTGGAAAGGCGCTTCGCGTAATGGTGGTGGGGATCCCGAACGTGGGGAAATCCTCGTTCATCAACCGTATGTCGCGTTCCCGCAAGACAAAGGTGGAGGACAGGCCGGGCGTTACCCGCGGAAAGCAGTGGGTGACTATCGACAAAGAGGTGGAGCTGCTGGATATGCCGGGCGTGCTGTGGCCGAAGTTCGACGACAAGCAGGCCGCGCTGAAGCTCGCGTTCACGGGAGCCATAAAGGATACCGTGACGGACGCTGAGGAGCTCGCCTACGAGCTCGGGGAGCTGCTCAAGGATAGCTGCCCGGAGCGCCTCAAAGAGCGCTACAAGCTCGATTCCCTCGACGGGAACATTCTTGAACTTATAGCAAAAAAACGGGGAATGATGCTCTCGGGCGGAGTTCCCGATACAGAGCGTGCGGCTGCCGCACTGCTCGACGAATACAGGAGCGGTAAAATTGGACGTATCTCTCTCGAAAGACCGCCTGCTGAGTGAGCGGTTCGCATTTGACAGCGAAAAGCGCGCTGCCGCGGGCATTATCTGCGGAATAGACGAAGCCGGCAGAGGGCCGCTCGCGGGCGATGTCTATGCGGCCGCGGTCATATTGCCGGAGGGTCTGATGATAGACGGGCTCGACGACAGCAAGAAGCTCTCCGAAAAGAAGCGCGAGGCGCTGTATGATGAGATAATCGCCAAAGCCGATGCTTACCGCATAGCGACGGCGACTGCCGCCGAGATAGATGAGATAAACATTCTGAATGCCGCGCTGCTCGCGATGAAACGGGCGTTCGACGGGCTGGTTTTACGACCCGCGCTGGCGCTTATCGACGGGAACAAGGCTCCCGACCTTGGCATACCGACCGAAACGGTGGTCAAGGGCGATTCAAAGTCCGCAAGCATAGCGGCCGCGTCGATACTCGCAAAGGTCTCCCGGGACCGCTATATGAAGACGCTGGACGAAAAATATCCCGAATATATGTTCGCAAAGCACAAGGGCTACGGCACCAAGCTGCACTACGAGATGATAGAGCGGTACGGGCTTTGTCCCGAGCACAGACGCAGCTTCTTTAAGCGTCACACCGTATGAGTAAAGCGGGCGAGCGGGGCAGGGTCGGAGAAGACCACGTCTGCGCGTATCTCACGAAACGCGGCTGGACGGTGCTGGAGCGCAATTTCCGCGTAAAGGGCGGCGAGATAGACATTATCGCCGAGAGAAGCGGTGTTATCGCGTTCGTTGAGGTCAAGACCCGCAAGTTCGGAAGCCTTGCCGAGGGAATGGACGCAGTGGATGCCGGAAAGCGAAAACATATAATATACGCGGCTGACAGGTGGGCGGAAGACCAGCCCGAGATGCACGCGACAATAAGATTCGACGTGGCGGAGGTCGTCGTTACGACGGAGGAACACCCGCGCGTAATAGAAGTGAGATACTTTGAGGACGCGTTCGACGCGTTCACTGTGTAATTAACGGAACAGAGCCGATCGGAGGCATTGATATGAATTACAGAAGCACAAGAGACAACAAGATAACGGTGACAAGCGCAAAGGCTATCGCGCAGGGCATTTCGGAGGAAGGCGGACTGTTCGTCCCCGAGAACCTTCCGAAGCTCACAAAGGACGATATAATGTCGCTTTGCGGGAAGTCCTACAAGGACAGAGCGTTCGAGATATTCAGACGCTACCTGACCGATTTTACCGACGAGGAAATACGCTACTGCGTTGACGGGGCGTATTCCACGAAGAATTTCGATACCGACAACATCTCGGAGATATCCCACCTTATGACGGGAACATACATTCTCGAACTGTGGCACGGCCCTACCTGCGCGTTCAAGGATATGGCGCTGCAGATACTTCCCTATCTGCTGAACGTTTCCGCAAAGAAGGTAATAGACGGCAAGCAGATAGCCATTCTCGTAGCCACATCGGGCGACACCGGCAAGGCTGCGCTCGAAGGCTTCAAGGACGTAAAGGGCACCTCTATCACAGTGTTCTACCCCGAGGACGGCGTGAGCGATATGCAGAAGCGCCAGATGACCACGCAGGAAGGCAATAACGTCAATGTCTGCGCGGTAAAGGGCAACTTCGACGACTGCCAGAACGGCGTCAAGGCGATATTCACCGACAATGAGCTCAAAAAACAGCTTGACGATATGAATATCACTTTCTCCAGCGCAAACTCTATCAACTGGGGCAGACTTTCCCCGCAGATAGTTTACTACATCTCGGTATATGCATCGCTTGTGGAGAGCGGCGACATCGAGTACGGCGAGAAGATCAACATCGTCGTTCCGACGGGCAATTTCGGCAACATCTTAGCCGCCTACTACGCGAAGGAAATGGGCATCCCCGTGAATAAGCTCATCTGCGCGTCCAACTCCAACAACGTGCTGACGGACTTCATCAACACGGGCGTTTACGACAGGAACAGACATTTCTATACAACGATATCCCCCTCTATGGACATACTCATTTCGAGCAACCTCGAGAGACTGCTGTATCACCTCACCAACGGCGACGACAAGCAGATAGCGGAGTGGTTCGGAAAGCTCGCGAAGGACGGTAAGTATGAAGTTACCGACGCGGTAAAAGCTAAACTCGGCGAGATATTCTATGCGGGCTGGTGCGACGATGACGCCACCAAGAGCGCTATCAAGCAGGCTTTTGACGAGTATTCCTACCTCATGGATACGCACACGGGCGTTGCATACAAGGTCTATAGCGCGTACAAGGCAGCTACCGGCGACAACACCAAGACCGTGATAGCCTCCACCGCCAACCCGTACAAGTTCGGCAAGGCTGTTTACGAAGCGGTAGGCGGCGATACGGCGGGACTTGACGAATTCACTATAATAGAGAAGCTCGAGCAGCACACGGGTACAACGATGCCCGCACCGCTCGCGGCCACCCGCACCAAGCCTGTAAGATTCACGGGCTCGGTGGACAAGGCGGGAATGCCGAAGGTAGTGCTCGATTTCCTTAAAAGCAGATGAGTGTTTTCGCGATAGGCGACCTTCACCTCTCTCTCGGCACCGACAAGCCTATGGACGTGTTCCGCGGCTGGGAGGGCTACGTTGACCGCCTCACCGAAAACTGGAACAGGGTCGTCGGGGACGGCGATACCGTGGTCATTCCCGGGGATATTTCGTGGGCGATGAAGCTCGAAGACACCGAAACGGACTTTCGCTTCATCAACGATAAGCTGAACGGCTCAAAGATACTGCTCAAAGGCAATCACGACTACTGGTGGGCCACCGCGGGGAAAATGAACAAATTCCTCGCCGACAAGGGGCTCGACAGTATAAGGATACTCAGCAACAATGCCTATCTTGCAGATGGCATCTGCGTCGTGGGAACGCGCGGCTGGATAAACGACGGCACGGAGCCGTCCGACGCGAAGGTCCTGAACCGCGAGGAGGGCAGGCTGCGAATGTCCGTTGAGGAGGGTCTGAAGCTCGGAGGCGAGATGATCGCGTTCATACACTACCCGCCCCTTTACAACGGCGAAAAGAACGAGTATATCCTGCGTGTCATCAAGGAGTACGGCATAAAGCGCTGCTACTACGGGCATATCCACGGAAGATCCGGCCACGCGAGAGCCTTCACAGGCGAATATGACGGCACCGACTACAAAATGATCTCCGCCGACTATCTGGAA
>JAFTAG010000360.1 GCA_017458655.1 Ruminiclostridium sp.
CACGACGAGCCCGGAGCTGATGAAGCAGCTCTCCGACCTCGCCAACAGGCGTAAGCTCCCCGTGTTCGTCCACAGCTCCGAGACGAAAAAAGAAGTTGACGAGTGTATCGGACGCTACGGCAAGACCCCGACCGAGTACCTTGACAGTATCGGTATGTACAACTACGGTGGCGGCGGCTACCACTGCGTATGGATGTCCGAGCGTGACTTTGAGATATACAAGGAAAAGAAACTGTTCGCGGTTACAAACCCTGCGTCCAACCTTAAACTCGCGAGCGGCATAGCGCCGATAACACGCTACCTGAAAGAGGGGATACCCGTAGCGATAGGCACGGACGGCCCTGCAAGCAACAACTGCCTTGATATGTTCCGCGAGATGTTCCTCGTTACGGGTCTCCAGAAGGTGAAGGAATATGACGCGGAAGCCTGTGATGCTGCGGAAGTGCTGAAAATGGCATGTGTAAACGGTGCTCACGCTATGCGGCTGTACGACTGCGATACGCTCGCCGTCGGCAAGAAGGCCGATATCATCGAGATAGACCTTCATCAGCCGAATATGCAGCCGCTCAACAACATAGCGAAGAACATAGTCTATGCGGGCAGCAAGCAGAACGTAAAGCGCACAATGGTCAACGGTAAGCTGCTGTACGAGAACGGTGAGTTCTTCGTCGGCGAAGATCCCGAAACTATCTACGAAAAAGCCAACATTATCATAAAAGAGATGTGCAATGAATGAGAATATGCGTCTCCCCGAAGGCGTTCTCGCCGTAATTGAGCGGCTGAACGCGGCCGGGTATGAAGCGTATGCGGTAGGCGGGTGTGTGCGCAATTTCCTGCTCGGGCTCACGCCGAAGGACTACGATGTTACCACGAGCGCGAAGCCGGAGCAGACAAAGGCGGCGCTGTCGGATTTCCGGACGTTAGATACCGGCATAAAGTACGGCACGATCACCGTGATATCCGACGGAATGCCGATAGAAGTCACCACCTACCGCGTTGACGGGGAATACACCGACAACCGCCGCCCGGACAGCGTTGCGTTCACGACGCGGCTCGCTGAGGACCTCAGACGCCGCGACTTCACGATAAACGCTATGGCTTACAACCCTAAAACGGGCTTTGTGGATATATTCGGCGGGCGGGAAGACTTGAAAAAAGGCATTATCCGCGCGATAGGCGACCCGGATGAGCGATTTAACGAGGACGGCCTGCGCATACTGCGGGCGCTTCGTTTCGCATCCTGCTACGGGCTGCACATCGAGCCGCATACAGCCGGGTCGATACACCGGAAAAGGCAGCTTCTCGAAAACATTGCCGGCGAGCGCATAGCCGCTGAGCTGAACAAGCTCTTATGCGGTGAATGTGCCGGCGTGCTGCGGGAATACTATGATGTGATCTCGGTATTCCTGCCGGAGTTTGCGAACTGCCGCGGGTTTGAGCAGCACACGAAATACCATGACCGCGATGTGCTGGAGCACATTCTGGCTACGGTAGCCGCCATAGAGCCGGAAGTTCACTTGCGTCTGACAATGCTCCTGCATGATATCGGCAAGCCGCTGTACTTCACAATGGGAGCTGACGGTGCCGGGCATTTCAAGGGTCACGCGAAGGGAAGTATGGTTATTGCGGAGTCGCTTCTTAAACGCCTTAAATACAGCACCGCGATATCCGAACGCGTTCTGAAGCTCATCGAGACGCACGATATCATTATCGAGAACAGAGAACCGCTGATAAAGCGATATCTGAACCGCTACGGCGAAGAAATGTTCATGGATATGATAAAGGTGCACATTGCCGACGATATGGGGAAGGCGCCCTCCTGCCGCGAGCGTATAAAAATGTACGGCGAATGCAGGAAAACAGCTGAAAAGATAATAGCCGGGCGGGAGTGCTTTTCATTAAAGCAGCTTGCTGTGAACGGCAGAGATATAACGGCTCTCGGGTATAAGGGAAAAGCTGTGGGCGAAAAGCTGCAATACCTGCTTGAGCTCGTGACAGACGGAAAATGTGAGAATAATAAAGAAGCTCTGCTCGCTGTGTTAGCGGGAGAGTAAGGAAACGGAGCAAAAGAAAATGAGCGCTATAGACATAGGCATCGACCTCGGCACCGCCAACACGATAATCACGATCGGCGGAAAGGGCATAGTCGTCAACGAGCCGAGCGTGGTGGCATACGACAAGAAGAAAAAGCAGGTGCTCGCGGTCGGTGAGGAAGCCTACAGAATGATCGGCAGAACGCCCGAATACATCGTCGCGGTAAAGCCGCTCGCCGACGGTGTCATTTCCGACAACGTAATGGCGGAGACGATGATATCGGAGTTTATCCGCAAGGTCAGCGGCAGTATGCTGTTAAAGCCCCGTATAATCATCTGCGTCCCGTCCTCGGTAACGGATGTCGAGAGCAGGGCAGTGGTGGAAGCGGCTCTGTCCGCGGGCGCACGGAAGGTCTATATCATCGAGGAGCCCATAGCGGCGCTGCTCGGAGCGGGAGTGGATATTTCCAAGCCCAACGGCTTCATGGTAGTCGATATCGGCGGCGGTACAGCGGATGTCGCGGTGGTATCGTTCAACGGTATAGTAAAATCCGAGTCTATAAAGGTCGCGGGGAATAAGTTCGACGACGCGATAGTCCGCTATGTTTCGCAGAAATACAAGCTGCTTATCGGCGAAAAGACCGCCGAGAACATAAAGAAGCAGATAGCGAACGTGTATGACCCGCGCGGCAGAGTGACGATGCAGGTAAAAGGCCGTCACCTGCTGAAAGGCCTGCCCGTGACTATGGAGATAACCGACCTCGACGTGGCGGAGGCGGTCGCGGAGCTCGTTATGGAGATAATCGACGAGATAAAGTCGGTGCTGGAGGTGACGCCGCCGGAGCTTATCGGCGATATCCACGAGAACGGCATAGTTCTCACCGGCGGCGGAGCGCTGCTCGGCGGGCTTGCCGAGGCGATATCGCAGGAGACCCACGCGAAATGCTATGTCGCGGAGGACCCGCTCGAATGTGTGGCAAGGGGCGTGGCCAAGGCGTTCAGCCTGTCGGAAGACCTGCTCGACGGCTTTGAGAAGATCTCGCTGTACAGATACAAATAAAAACCGGCGGTGTACACGATATGTACACTGCCGGTTTCAGTTAACAGTTTACAGTTAACAGTGAACAGTTGTGGTGTCGCTTCGCGACATATCTGAATTGTGACAAAGCGGAGAGTATTGTGCTCCGACCGCACAATCGTGATAATTATAGATGACACTTTCGGGTCTCGTCACGATTTAAAATCGTCGCGAAGCGACACCACAACTGTACACTGTTACCTGTTAACTGTTAACTTTATTTGTTTTGTTCATCGGGTCGCTCTTTGCGGAACGCTATCAGCCGTTCGATGTGG
>JAFTAG010000361.1 GCA_017458655.1 Ruminiclostridium sp.
ACCGGCGGCCCCGGAACAGGTAAGACGACCACTCTGAATGCGGTCATCAAGCTTTGCGAGCAGAAGAAAAAAAGCCTTATGCTCGCGGCACCTACGGGACGCGCGGCAAAGCGTATGTCAGACCTCACCGGACGCCCCGCAAAGACGATACACAGGCTGCTCGAGGTGGATTTTTCCAACAAATACGGCAAGCCCAAATTCAAGCACCACGAGAAAAACCCTCTGAAAGCCGACGTTATCATCATCGACGAGATGTCAATGGTCGATACGCTGCTGTTCGAGGCGCTTCTGCGGGCGGTAAAGCTCGAAAGCAAGCTGATAATGGTCGGGGACGCAAACCAGCTCCCGAGCGTAGGCGCGGGAAATGTCCTGCGCGATCTTATCGCGTCAAAGCTGATACCGACGATAGAGCTCAAAGAGATATTCAGACAGGCGGCGCAGAGCCTTATAATCACAAACGCGCACAAGATAGTGAACGGCGAGATGCCGGAGCTCGACAACAGGAAGAAAGACTTCTTCTTTATGCAGACAACGAGCGACGAAGATACCGCAAGACTTGTAATAGAGCTTGCAAAGACGAGGCTCCCGAAGTCATACGGCTACTCGCCGACAGATGATATACAGGTGCTCTCCCCCACCAAGATGAGCACGGCGGGCACAAAGGAGCTCAACCGCTCCCTGCAGCTCGCTTTAAATCCCCCGTCGCGTATTAAGCGTGAGATACGCTTCTTTGACACGGTATTCCGCACCGGCGACAAGGTGATGCAGATAAAGAACGACTACAATGTTGTCTGGAAGCGCGGCGCGGAGAGCGGTACCGGCGTTTTCAACGGCGATATCGGTATCATCACCGAGGTCGATGTGAGCAATTCTCTGCTGCATATAGATTTTGACGGGCGTCAGAGCGTTTATACGAGCGATATGCTCAACAAGCTCGACCACGCCTACGCAGTCACGATACACAAAAGTCAGGGCAGCGAATACAAGGCGGTAATAATGCCGCTGACGCTGTTTTCCAACAACCTGCTGTACCGCAACCTGCTTTACACGGGAGTTACCCGTGCCAAGGAGATACTGATAATCGTCGGCAGCCGTGAAGCCGTGCATAAAATGGTGGAAAACAACAAGAAAACAAACCGGTTTTCCTGCATCAGAGCGCTGCTCGAGGAAAACTACGAGAACAATGACGGAGAGTTGGATATCGATGAAGATAACGGAGCTGAACAGGACGGACAATGACCTTCTGCGGCAGATACGCTCGTGCGGCTGGGAGGCGGGAGAGCTGCTGTATGACCTCGTTGTCGGCGGCAGGATAGAAAGCTTTCTCGGAGAAAGCACGAAAATATTCGTTATGGCCGACGGTGATAAGCTCGTTTCATTCTGCACGCTGTCGGAAAAGGACGACATACAGCCGACGGAGCTCACCCCGTGGATAGGATTTGTTTTCACCTCGCCCGAGTACCGCGGCCGTCACTGCGCCGGTGAGATGATACGGCACGCGGAACGTGTGGCGGCGGCGAGAGGCTTTGCGAAAATATATATTTCGACAAACCACACCGGCCTGTATGAAAAATACGGCTACTCTTTTCTATGTCTGATGAAAGACATACACGGCGAGGAGTCAAGAGTATATACCAAAATGCTTGGAACGGAGGAAAAATAAAATGCACGAAAAGATCAGAGACTACATCTACACAAACAAGCAGAAGCTGCTTTCTCTGCTTGATGAGCTGGTAGCCGTCCAGAGCGTTATGGGCGAGCCCGAAAGATCCGCCCCATTCGGAAGCGGTCCTCGTGCGGCGCTCGACAAAATGGTCAATAATTGCAGGAGCGAAGGCTTTGATACGCGGCTTTGCTGCGATGCGGTGGGAACTGCGGATCTCTGCCCGGGAAACTCGGACGAGCCCCCCGCCCTTGGTATCTTGTGCCACCTCGATGTTGTTCCCGCAGCGGGACAGGAGGGCTGGAACACCGACCCGTTCAAGCTTACCGAAAAGGACGGTGTGCTGTACGGCCGCGGCGTTATCGACGACAAGGGACCTCTTGCGGCGGCATTTTTTGCGATGAAATGTGTAAGAGATCTTAAAATACCGCTGAAAAAAGGCGTAAGACTGATATTCGGAACAAACGAGGAAAACGGCTCTGACGACCTTAAGCTCTACACCGAGAAGGAAAAGCTCCCCGCAAACGTATTTACACCTGACGCGGCTTTCCCCGTTATCAACATAGAAAAAGGAATGCTGCGTCTGCCGTTCAGGGGCAAACACAGCTGTAAAGGCGGCAGCATCATGAGCTTTCACGGCGGGAATATCCCGAACGCCGTACCGGACAAAGCGGAATGCGTACTTGCGGGGATCCCCATAGAAACGATAGTCGATACCGCGAAGCTTGACAGCTCCGGCGCAAAATTCGAGATAAAGCCGACAAATGTAAAAAATCAGATCAAAATAGAGTGTATAGGGCGTTCCGCACACGCTTCAACTCCGGAAAGCGGCATAAACGCTGTCACGGCGCTTATCGGACTGCTGTGCGGTCTCCCGCTCGCTTCCGACAAAAAGAACGACCGACAGCGCGAGATGCTGCGCGGGCTCAACTGGATATTCCCGTGCGGCGAGACCGACGGTATGCACGCGGGACTTAAAATGTCGGACGAGAAATCGGGCGCACTGACGCTCGTGTTCAGCATTTTCAATATAGAGAACGGAAAATGCTCCGGCTGTACGGACATACGCTTTCCCGTAAGTGCGAGCCTTGACGAGATAACAAGGCTTGAGACCGCGGCTCTTGAAAAGGCGGGATTTACACCGAGTGAAGCCATAGGTGACGAGCCGCACATCACCGACGAGAACAGCGAATTCGTGCAGAAGCTTCTGAAGGTGTATGAGCGCTGTGAAAATGAAAAAGGAAGATGTATAGCTATCGGCGGCGGAACGTATGTGCATAACGTTCCCGGCGGCGTGGCATTCGGCGTCGAGCGCGGAGATACCGACTATCATTTGCACGGCGCAAACGAGTTCATCACGACCGATGAGCTGCTCCGGGACGCCGTCATTATGGCTGAAGCTATCGTTGAGATATGCGGGTGAGCAATTCCGCTGCCAAAGCTGTGGTACAAAGCTTGCGCATTTTCTTTGCAGACTGCACAAGGGACTGTATGCCCCTTGACCTACGCCGATATTACACCGCACTCCCAATATTTTACAGAAAAGCTCTGCGTTTTGCAGAGCTTTTTGTTTTAAACAAAAATATTGACAAATATCAGTAAATGTGATATCATATAATTGCGACGTAATTAAATAATTGGGGATATTATATCCAACAAGAGTGCATTTTACTAAGGTAAAAATGTACGCTCGTTTTTCGTGTACTCCTTGTTGGTTCAATGTACCCAAAGCGAAAATTTAATTGCGTCGCAGCATAGAGCCTGCATTTTTCGGCGTGCAGCCTATGCTGCGCGCTTTTTTATTTTCGTTATGCAATACATGAAATATTTTATTCATGTCACATTTAAGCCAAGATAAGGAGACCAGCTATGAAAAGTCAATAGAAAAATGAGATATTTCACACAATTTTCAAAAAAGCAAAAAACGAGTACCCAGCTAAAGAAATAGCAAGAAATAAAAAAATTAAGCGAGAGCAAACTCAACATTATCGTTGAGT
>JAFTAG010000362.1 GCA_017458655.1 Ruminiclostridium sp.
TACGCCGAAGCAGGTGCAGAATATTGCAAAAGAGTTTGTTCTCCGCGACTTCGGGGAGAAAGCGCAGGCTGTCATTGCCACCCACATCGACAAGGAGCACATACACGCCCATATTATTCTGAACACCTACGCGCTTGACGGACAGAAGTTCAACAGTAATTGGGCGGCAGTCCAGCGGGCGCGGGATATGTCCGACAATATTTGTATCGAGCGCGGGATAATGCCGATAATGCTGAAGTTCAATTATGAGAAAGGCAACAACTACACTTATGGCGAGTGGAAGCACAGAAAGCAAGGTACATCGTGGAAGGCTCGCATTGCTGAATATATCGACAGCCTGATACCGCTTGCAAAAGATCTCGACGGGCTTCTGAAAATTATGGAAGGTCACGGGTATGTTGTCCGGCGTGGAATGTACATTTCCGTGAAAGCACCCGGGCAGCAGCGTGCAATCAGACTTCACAAGCTCGGTATCGGCTACTCCGAAGAAGAACTCATTAACCGCATAAATGCCTATCTTGTTTCGCAGCCGAAGGAATTGTCACTTGACGAGATTTTCAGAAAAATAGGACGGAAATTTGCTGCGGAGACCCGAAACATCTGTTTTGCGGCAGGTGTCAAGGATACTGTCGAGCTTACGAAAAAGCAGATCGCACTCATCAACACCGAACATATCACCTACATTGGTGAAGCTGAGGGCTTGCTTGAGCAAACGCAGAAAAAGATTACCGAACTTGAAACTGCTATCACGGACTTTTCGGCAGAGATACAGCACAAACAGATCGTAACTGCTGCCGCCGAGAGATATTTTGGCAAACCTAAGATCGGTGCATATTCAGCGTCGCAGAAAAAATCCGATAAACTGATACTTGCAAATTCAGGTGTCAAAGCTCTTACGGACGTTTCGGAATATGCCGATGATGTTGCTGCTGATAATGCGCGACTCACGGAAATGCAGTCGGAGCTTGAAGCATTCAAACAGCGCGAGGCAGTACTTCAAAGTATCATCAAGACCTACGGCGACCGGGATGACTATGTTTCCAAAATGGTCAAGGCGGCTCATGCTATGCTTGACGAGCAGGAGCAGGAAAAGGTCAAGCGCTCGCAGTCCAAGATGATAACCGTTTACAAGCCGATCAGCGGTAGGGAAATTCCTCGCGACACCGCAAACATTGATGATTACACTATCAAGCATCAATGCAGCTTGTACGATCTTCCTGCCAATCCCGATGATTTGCAGGAAGTGCTGACGGAATTGAACAAGACTCATACCGTTAATGACGGTGATGTTGTTGTCTTTGACGACGAGAATACCGGCTATTACTCGGAGGGTACAAGATACTGGCATCTTGCGAACTTTATGAGTTCCCGTCGGGAGATAGAACGCCAGCGGCAGGAGGAGCTTGACCGTCAGGAGCAGGAGCACATTGAAGCCGAGGAGCGCCAGCGTCAGCAGGAGGAGGAACAACGCAGAAAGGAGGAAGAAAAGGCAAAACAACAGACTATAACACAGAAAAAGGGCAGCAAGCCCATGAAACATTAAACAATGAAGTTTAGCAGAGGAAACAATAAGGCCGGACAAGCCAAGATATATACGGCTTGCCGGTAAGGAATGGAGGTTAAATTGAGAGAAAATGAACTCATCACGAACGCCACCGTAGCAAATACGGCAGAACAGCCCGTTCAGACGGACAATGTGACTATTTATAA
>JAFTAG010000063.1 GCA_017458655.1 Ruminiclostridium sp.
AGCAGAATGGGCTATTACGCCGTTGACCTGCTCGAAAAGGGCATAGGCAACAGAGTTGTCGGCCTGCAGCACGGCGATGTTATAGACGTGGATATTCAGGAAGCACTCAAAATGACCAAGGAGTTCCCGAAGGATCTCTACAAGATAGCGAACGAGATATCCATCTGACAAACGATAGATCACATATTTATTACAGAGTAGAGAGCTATGCGTCAAGTGTGTGGTGTACGGAGAGTTGGCACCGCAACGAAAAGCAAAATGGCACCTATGAAAAACCTCCTGCCGCACGATGAAGCGACAATAGGTTTTCAATGGAGCCCGAAAGCTTGCGATATGGCTCCCGCATCTCGCTGTACATAACGGATCAAAGGCATTCGTGACTTATCCGTCCATTGTATGGTATGTTAAAGGAGTTACGAAATGTCATTTTTTGAAAAATTCGGCAGATCGGCTATGGAATTAAAGTCGCTGCGCTGCATTACCGTAACGGGTATTCTGATTGCGCTGGACATCGTTCTCAAGATGTTCTCCATAACCGTGACAAAAGATCTGAAAATAACCTTCGCGTTTATCGCTCTCGCGGCGATAGGAATGCTTTTCGGCCCGACTGTGGGATTCCTTGCCGGTGTAATTACCGATGTCATAGGGTATCTTATAAGGCCGGAAGGCGGATTCAGCCCGCTGTTCACGTTTGTTGAAGCTTTCGGTGCCATGCTGTACGGATTATTCCTGTATGACTTGAGTATCAAGGCTGTTCCGGACGATAGTATTGCGGAAAAGAAGAAGGACTCTATAGGAAGTTCTTTGCTAAGAGGCTTTATTATAGGAGCGATCGTAGGTGCTGCAATGGCCGGTATAATGCTGCTGTTGTCGGTGATAATGTCACCGTACAAGGAAGATGCCGGTATCGCGGGAAAGATAGCCGCAGTTCTCACAAACAGCGCGATCATCTGGGTCGCTGCCGTGGTAGGCGTAGCTTACGGTCTGATCTTTACATTTATAATACGAATGACAAACAGCAGCGGCGCGGCGCTTCGTGCCGTTCTTGCAAAAGTATCGGTCGTTGTTGTCTGCAACCTGTTTATGACCCCCGCGGCTATGGTTATTTCGGGATATATGACATGGGAATCCCTTATTGCGAACTATCCTGTTCGTATCGTTAAAAATGCTGTACAGTGCCCCGTGGACTGCATAATCCTTGTAATTATGCTTGTCCCGATAAGAGCCGCTTACAAGAAGATAATGGTTCGCCGTACAACCGGCTGATCAGATAAAGGAGAAATACCGGATGGCAAAATTAGGTTTTATAGGCGCGGGAAATATGGGCTCCGCAATAATGAAGGGCATAGGCTTCAAGCTCTCCGACATACAGGTCTATGCGTATGACAAGGATCCGGAAAAGCTTGCTGCCGCAAATGCGATACACTGTCAGAGCGAGAACGAGGTCGTTTCCCTCTGCAAGTACGTTCTGCTTGCAGTAAAGCCGCAGGTGCTCGGTGAAGTTCTCGACAAGATAAAGCCCGATGTTACAGGGGACACGGTATTCATCTCTATCTGTGCCGGTATTTCCGAAAAATTCATAAGAGCGCATACCATTCCCGACGCAAAGGTCGTTCTGGTAATGCCCAATACTCCCATGATGCTCGGTTCGGGCGCGAGCGCTATTTCCACCGATGATAAGACATCGGCCGAGGAATTTATGTTCGCGAAGGCTGTGATCGAGAGCTGCGGCATCGCCGAGATAATCCCTATCGACAAAATGAAGGAGATCATCTGCATCAACGGCAGTTCTCCCGCTTTTATCTATCTTTTCGCCAAAGGCTTCATCGACTATGCCGAGGCCAACGGCATTGACGGTAATGCCGCGCTCCGGCTTTTCGCGGCGACCCTTAAAGGCTCCGCCGATATGCTCACGAAGTCGGGAATGTCGGTGGATCGGCTCATAAAGCAGGTGTCCTCTCCCGGAGGTACCACCATTGCCGGACTTGACAAGCTCTACGAGGGAAAACTGACCGATGATGTGATCGCGGCTTGTGAGGCTTGCACAAGACGTGCTTATGAATTGTCTCAATAAAATGTATGAACGGGTGAATTCGCTTCACTCGTTTTTTCTTGCCTTTTATATGTATTGTGCAAAATAACGAAATACAGCAAATGTGCGTTTTGGTGTTGAAAAATCACGGGAAATATTGTATAATAAAATGATAGGCAAAAGACCGGAGCATTTCCGGTTCAAATACAATTGAAATGGAGCTCAATATGAAACTGTTGTTGAAAAACGGACGCGTGGTAAGCAGTGTGAACAATCTCGACGGCATTTGTGACGTGCTTATCGAGGACAATGTCATAGTAAAGGTCGCAAAAGGCATAAGAAATAAGGCGGATAATGTGATCGACTGCACGGGACTTGCCGTGATACCCGGTCTCTGCGATATGCACGTTCACTTCCGCGATCCCGGACAGACGCATAAAGAGGACATCATCACCGGCTCGGAGGCTGCTGCCGCGGGCGGAGTCACGGCTGTTGCGTGTATGCCCAATACTGATCCTGTCTGCGACAGCCCCGAGGTCGTTAAATACATACTCGACAAGGCGAAGAACGCAAAAGTCAAGATATATCCCATAGGTGCGATAACAAAGGGACTTGGCGGCGAGGAGCTCTGTGATTTCAAGGCTCTGAAGGCCGCAGGCTGCGTGGCGGTATCGGACGACGGTAAGCCCGTCAGAAACGCAAGAATGATGGGCAGAGCGATGATAGACGCGCATTATGCGGGGCTGCGTGTTATATCGCACTGCGAGGATCCCGATATAATCCGCGGCGGTATCGTGAACGCCGGTATCGTGTCAATGGAGCTCGGAGTAAAGGGAATGAGCCGCTCGAGCGAGAATATCATCACGGGTCGTGAACTGCAGCTCGCTAACGACCTCGAAGTCCCGATACATATAGCGCACGTTTCCACAAAGGAAGTCGTCGAGCTGATGCGTTTCTTCTCGAAGCGCGGAGTTATGGCGACCTGTGAGACTGCGCCGCATTACTTCACGCTCACCGAGGACAGGCTCCTCACCCGTGACGCGGATTACAGAATGAACCCGCCGCTGCGTACCGCCGAGGACGTCAAGGCGATATCGGAGGCTGTCGCGGACGGAACTATCGACTGCATAGTTACCGACCACGCCCCGCATACCGCCGAGGAAAAGGCCGACTTCCTGAAAGCTCCGAACGGCGTTGTCGGGCTGGAGACTTCACTTGCGGCTACATTGACAAAATTCTACCACACAAAGAAAATGCGCCTGTCGCAGATAGTGCGTATGATGTGCGCAACTCCGAGGATAATTCTCGGCATAGAGGGCGGCGTTATACAGGAGAACGCGGTCGCGGATATCGCGGTGGTCGATCTCGAAAAGGAATGGCAGGTCATTCCCGAGAAGCTCCACTCGAAGTCGCACAACACCTGCTTCAAGGGTATGACGCTCAAAGGCAGGACAAAATACACGATAGTAAACGGAAAAATAGTATATGAAGACAAAGACTGATGTACGGAGGTAACTGAAATGTCACTTGACAGACTTATGACGGCGATCGCCGCAAAGCAGAACCCCACTGTTGCGGGGCTTGACCCGAAGCTCGATTATGTTCCCGGCTTTATCAAACGCAAGGCGTTCGACAAGTACGGCGAGACGCTCAAAGGCGCGGCAAAGGCGATACTCGAATACAACAAGGGGCTTATCGACGCGCTGTGCGGTATCGTTCCCGCGGTGAAGCCGCAGGCCGCTTACTATGAGATGTACGGCTGGCAGGGTATGAAAACGCTTTATAAGACGCAGGAATACGCCCGCGAAAAGGGAATGTACGTTATAACCGACGGCAAGCGCAACGATATTGGCGCGACCATGGAGGCCTACGCCACCGCGCATCTCGGCAAGGTAAAGGTCGGCAGTGAGGAGTTTGAGCCGTTCATAGCGGACGCTCTGACGGTCAACGGCTATCTCGGCACCGACGGAATAAAGCCTCTGCTGAAGGTATGCAATGATTACGACAAGGGCATTTTCGTGCTCGCGAAGACATCAAATCCGTCCTCGGGCGAATTACAGGACAAGTGCATCAACCGCGTTCCCGTTTATGAACAGCTTGCGAAAATGTCAACGATCTGGGGCAAGGAGCTTCCCGGAAAGTACGGTTACTGCGGCGTGGGAATAGTTGCCGGAGCGACTTATCCCGAGCAGATCGCGGAGCTGAGAAAGAAATTCCCTAAGCTGTTCTTCCTGATACCGGGCTACGGCGCACAGGGAGCTTCAGCAAAGGACATAGCGGCAGCATTTGACAAGAATGGACTCGGCGGCATTGTTAACAGTTCCCGCGGCATTATGTGTGCGTACAAGAAAGAGAACTGCGATGAAACAGACTACGCAGGTGCGGCATACCGCGAGGCTATAAGAATGAGAGACGAAATAATGGGCTTTGTGGGCGAGATAAAGCTCCCGAAAAAGAGAGCTCCTAAAAAGAAAGCGGAATAAATGATTCAGATCAATGTGTAGAAAAATTCAAGGAGGTCAAAATGGAGCTAACCGGCTACAAAAATGCATATCTGATACTTGCCGACGGCACCGTGTTTGAAGGAAAGTCATTCGGCGCGGAAGGCACCGTTATCGGTGAGACCGTATTTACTACCGCAATGGTAGGATATCAGGAAACACTCACCGATCCGAGCTACTGCGGACAGCTCGTGACACAGACGTTCCCGCTGATAGGAAATTACGGCGTCAACAATGAGGATCATGAGTCCGGGGGAAGCGTTGTAAGCGGCTACATAGTGCGCGAATACTGCGCCGAGCCGTCCAATTTCCGCTGTAAGGGTGACATTGACGGCTTTCTGAAAAAATACGGTATAATCGGGCTTTATGACATAGATACCCGCCGTCTTACCCGTATCATACGCGAAAGCGGTGTTATGAACGGTATGATAACCAACGAGTCGGGCTTTGACAAGGAACAGTGCCTTGAAAAGATACGCTCCTACAATGTCGGCAACGTCGTTCCGAAGGTAAGCGTCAAGGCTCCCGAAGAATACAAGGCTGAGAACGCGAAATACCGCGTAGCTCTGATCGATTACGGCTACAAGCACAATATCCGCCGTGAACTGCTTAAACGCGGCTGTGACGTTACGGTGTTCCCGTATGACACATCGCCCGGCGAGATTAAGGCGTTTCGCCCCGACGGTATAATGCTCTCCAACGGCCCCGGAGACCCGGCACTTAACACGATAGCTATTGCGACACTGCGTTCGCTTATCGTTGAGAAGATACCCACATTCGGCATCTGCCTCGGACATCAGCTGCTTGCACTTGCGAACGGCGCTACCACCACAAAGATGAAATACGGCCACCGCGGCGGCAACCAGCCTGTTACCGACCTCGAACTCGGCAGAACGTTCATAACTTCGCAGAACCACGGATATGCGGTAGTTGTTGACTCCGTTCCCGCCGAAGTCGGAAAGGTCAGCCACATCAACGGCAATGACAAGACCTGCGAAGGCGTAAGATACACCAATGCGCCGGCATTCACAGTGCAGTTCCACCCCGAGGCCTGCGGAGGTCCTCACGATACCGCCTATCTTTTCGATGAATTCATAGAGCTTATCGAGAAAGAAAGGAGGGTATGGTAATGCCGCTGAGAAGTGATATCAGGAAAGTTCTTGTAATAGGTTCGGGACCGATAGTGA
>JAFTAG010000363.1 GCA_017458655.1 Ruminiclostridium sp.
CAAAATTTTCTGCAAGTTGATAATATCTACCCGCGCCAACAGTCTTGCGAATGTAAAATCAGACTTTTTAACGCGGGCGAAAGACGACAATTAGCAGAACATCTCTACGCGGACTGCGTCGGGCGCTTGCCCGCGGGGGCGGCAGCCCCCGCATAAAAGTCCCCCTCCCCACGGGGAGGGGCAGGGGGAGGGACTCGTTACTTTTGGGCAAAATAACGGTTGCAATGCTCGCGCGTTTGTGCTATAATAAACACAAATGTTCGTTTTACAGCGATCGTGAAATTTTATCGTTTCGGGGGTACTTTTATGAAAAGAAGGATAGTATCGTTTGTCGCCGCGCTGTCCGTGGCAGTTTCATCACTCATCTGCGGCGCTGTGACCGCGGGCGCGGAAACAACAAAGTTCGACATCGTCAAGGAGATAAAAAATGTGACGATAGCCGAAGACGCTAAGCTCGATACGGCTATGTGCGGGTATTACGGGCTTACGTCCGGGGGATATACCGTGTTCGTGTCGGGTCTCGATACCGAAAAAGCAGCAAAAATAGCGGAGACCGCAAGCGCCGAGGGCGGTAGCCTTGAAGCGGTCGTGGTGCTCGATTCCGGCGTCGGGGTAGGCTATACACCGAAGGTGCATACGGCTTATGTCGTCAAGGAGAACTATTCCCACGACGAATACGTCAAGGGCGCGGAGCTCAGCCTTGTCGGAAAAAAGTATAAGCTCACGATCAATGTGTCCGGCTCGATAAGCAAGGAGCTCAAATCGGCGACTCGTGCCGCTGTCAGTATCCGCGCGGTGAGCGGCGAGACCGGCAAAAAGGTTTACTACGGCGACAAAAAGCTGTATTATGTAGGCTTCTCGGATAAGGATACGAGCAGCACGCCGCTTTCCGACCTTACGATAAGCAGCATCGGGAACAAGACATATTCCGGCACCGCGCAAAAGCCCGACCCCGTTATAAAGGAAGGCACCTATACCCTGCAAAAAGGCAAGGATTACACGCTCAAATACAAGAATAACGTTAAAATAGGCACCGCTACGGTCACTATAAAAGGCAAGGGCAGCTACAAGGGAACGCGGAACGTGAAATTCAGGATAATCCCCGAGACGACAAAGATAGAGAGAGCCTCCGCAAGCTACGAAACGGCAACGGTGTATTTTAAGGATGTCAAGGGCGCCGATACCTATCACGTTTACTACACGTTCGACCTCGGCGGCACATACATCGAGGCCGGCACCGCAAAGGCGGGCGTCGGCAAGATTTCGTTCAAATGCCCGCTCGGTATGTCGGTCTATCTGCGTATGCGCACCAGCACGACCATTGACGGCAAGACATATTACAGCAAATACTCGAAGGAACTGCTGTTCACCAATCAGATAGCGTCATAATATATTATTATTGCTCCGGCAATTAAATATTGGTATTTTTGCAATATCGGCTTTAACGATATTCAGCTGCCAAAGTAACAGATCACCGTAGATCTATGTACAAGGCTTTTAGATCTCGTCACGATTCAGAATCGCGGCGAAGCCGCACCACAATTATTAATTATTAATTATTAATTATTTCATTATTTCATATAATGAAATTTTGGGGGTATATCCGTGAAGCGTTTAAAAGGGATAACATCATTATTGCTTGCGGCGGCCGTCGCGGTGACATCTGCGGCAAGCGGCAGCCTCGGTTCGTCCGCGGCATCGTCTATGTTCGATATGGTAAGGGGGCTGAAAAAGCACCACGTAACGGCGAATACGACATTGAGCGACACTGTGAGCTTTAACTACGAGCTTAAAAAGAACGGCTTCAACATCACGATCTCCGGGCTTTCCGAAAAGTACGCGAAGCCGCTGGACGACATCGTCAAGGACGGCGGTACTCTTTCCGTGTCTTTCGGGACTCTCACGAACTTCTACGCGGTCTGCGAGGACGATTTCGACGATCTCGACGACGACCTTAAGGTCATAAATGTCAAGCGGGAAGGGCTTGACGAGGAGTATGTGCAGCCGGAGATGAGCTTCCTGTACTTCACCGAAAGCGGCGGCAGCTACAAGCTCTCGTTCAGGATAGAGATGCAGAAGTGGGATCAAAAGAACAGCACATCAATAAATTACAGTTATCTTGTAACACCGGTAAACGAGATGCTTGTGGGGGCGAACTGCGCCACGCTGAGCCTGAGCGCGTTCGTCGGCTCCGGGAAAAGGACGTATTACGGCGGGAAGCAGTATCTGTACATTCCCTATGAAAAGGAGTCCGACAACAGCGTTGACATATCCGGTCTGTCCGTGAAGACAAAGACGTGGAATGTGTATAACGGCAGCAAGCAGACCCCGGACGTGGAGATATACAATGGTACATATAAGCTCGTCAGGGGCACCGATTATACGCTTTCCTACAAGAATAACGTTAAGGTTGGCACCGCGACGGTGATCGTCAAGGGCAAAGGCAAGTACAAGGGCACGAAAAAGGCGTATTTCAAGATAACGCCGAAGATACCGAAGATAAACACCGCTTATGTGGTGACAAACGGGATAAAGCTGCAGTGGGACAAGGCCGAGGATATAGATTATTATTATATCTACCGGTCTGTAAATACCGGGAATGACTTTAAGCTGATAGCCAGACTGAAAGCGAACGCGACCACTTATACCGCGCCTATGCCGAAGTCGGGACAGAGCGTTGTTTTCAAGATGAGGACGAGCAAGACTGTCGGCGGCAAGACCTATTACAGCAAATTCTCGGACGCTACGACAGGCTTCACCAAAAAGTAATATTTTACCGGCTGTCATATCACGTTCTCCCACCGCCTGAGGAGGGGAGGAAGGACAGATATCAGGCTGTTTGATCGTCGCATAATAATTATGTTTCCCCGGATAACTCACCATTAAAATTATGCGCGCAGCGCAACCACAACCATTCACTATTCATTATTCATTCTTCACTCTTCACTGACACGGAAATAATGAATAATGAATAGTGAATGGTGAATAATGAATAGTTATGGTGCGGCTTCGCCGCGATTTTGGATCGTGACGATATCCAAGAGCCTTGTATATAGATCTATGGTGAGTTATATGGGGGATCATATAAATAATTTTAACGGATATATACGCGGGCGGATAGCTCCGCCTGCGGAAAAACCTACAACAGGCGCGGAGCCTGCTGAATAAAAACATTGGGTGCAGCGTCACGCTGCCGCAGGTCAAGGGCGCATAATGCAGGACGCATTAAAGGCAAGCACAAAGCCCTTGTCCCGTCCGGAAGGACGGCGCGAATGCGCCGGGCGGTCTGCACAGTCTATCTGGAGGAGCTGAATATGGACTACTGTGCTATTATTCTCGCCGGGGGCGAGAGCAGGAGAATGAGGTCGGGAAAGCCGAAGGTAATGTGCGAGGTGCTCGGGGAGCCTATGATAGGCTGGGTTCTCGACAGCGTCAGAGACGCGGGTATCCCCGACGAAAAGGTGGGCGTTGTCGTCGGCGCCGATGATACGGTGAAGCGGTACATCGCCGGAAAGGGTACATACCGCACGTTCACGCAGCCCGAGCGCAAAGGCACCGGCGATGCCGTCAGACAGGCGGAAGAAATGCTCGGCGAGGACGGGAATGTCCTTGTGCTGTGCGGCGACGCGCCTTTCGTTGACGGCGACACCATACTCGCGGCGCTCAACGAGCATACCCACACCGGAAATGACGTTACCGTGGTGTCGGCAGAGCTCGAAGATGCCGCAGGCTACGGCAGGATAATCCGCGGCGAGGACGGCTCTTTCGAGGCGATAATCGAGGCGCCCGACTGCACGATCACGCAGCTTCAGATACCCGAGATAAACTCGGGCGTTTACTGGTTTAGGGCGCAGGCGCTGAAAGACGCGCTCCCGAAGCTCACGACCGACAACTCGGCCGGGGAATACCTTCTCACCGACACGGTAGCTCTGATACGCCGAAACGGCGGCAAAACGGGCATATTCAAGGCGGAAGACCCCGATATCGTCCTCGGAGCAAACGACCGCGCGGAGCTGCTCGCGCTCAATATTACGGCCAAAATGGCGGTGATAGGAAAGCTGCTCGCCGAGGGCGTGGAATTTGTTTCCACCGACGGCATCATCATCGGCAAGGACGTCGTTATCGGGCAGGACACCAGGATACTCCCCGGAACGATCATCAGCGGAAAGACGGTCATAGGCGAGAATTGCACCATAGGCCCCAACACGCTGATAGATAATTGCAGGATAGGCAACAGCGTCGTTCTCAACTCCGTGCAGGCCTACGATTCCCGCGTCTGCGACCGCGTTAAGGCGGGGCCTTTCGTGCAGCTGCGCCCGGGTACGGTGCTCCACGACGGCGTTAAGATAGGCGATTTCGTGGAGATCAAAAACTCCGAGATAGGAATGAACACCGCCGTTTCGCACCTCACCTATGTGGGCGACAGCGATGTCGGCAAGGGCGTGAATTTCGGCTGCGGCTGCGTTACAGCCAACTACGACGGCATCAATAAGTACCGCACCAAGATAGGCGACCACGCCTTCATAGGCTGCAATACCAACCTTATCGCGCCCGTCGAGATAGGCGAGAACGCCACAACGGCCGCCGGCTCCACGATCACAAAGGCCGTCCCCCCCAACAGCCTCGCCGTCGAGCGCGCCCAGACCAAGATAATAGACAACTGGGAAAAGAACTTCCGGCGCAAAAAGAAAGCGTGAGAGACGTGG
>JAFTAG010000364.1 GCA_017458655.1 Ruminiclostridium sp.
ACGGGAGCTTTTCGTGCTGCGGATCATTCGAAGGAGTCTTCCTCGTCGCGGGCATTGAACAGCTCGACCAGCTTGATCATTTCCTCCTCGGTCAGCCCCGCACCCTTGCCCATTCTTGTGTGGTCGGGCGACCAGTCGCGAATGTCGTACTTGGGAGGGTTGTCGTTCCAGCTGATAAGGTTCAGCTCCTTTGTCCAGCCTCTCGATGTTTCGGAGATGACTCCGAGCTCCTTGACTATCTCATACTTGATGTCTGCCATGATGATGTATTTCCTTTCTTTTTAATTTATTATGTAAGAGTTTCTGCTCCTAATGTCCGGTCGTTATCCGCTTGTCAAGGGTACTCCAAAAAAATTTTTTACTCGGTTATCTGTGTAAAAAATTTTTTCGAAGCCTCCCCCTTGACAAACGAATTGCGGTATGCTGTCGGTGCGCGCCGACGGGGCAGGGTGGGAAGCAAGACATTCTGCACCTCCCCGTCGCACCTACAATTATAGCATACCGCACCACGACCTGTGAACTGCGAGCTTGTAAGTCTGTGGCCTCGGGGGCGAATAAAAAGCAAGCAGTCTGCCGCTCGCAGAGACTTAGCTTTTCGGTAGAAGCGTCTATAACAGGAACGTACGATCCGATATATGTCTATTAACACACAGATGTGACTATATGGCCGCAGTTCTTGGAAAGTCTGCTCAAGCTCGCAAACGGGTCTGTCGGGTGCAGCGTGTCACTGGGTTGTCGTTTGTAGGCGCGCATCCGTGCGCGCTTTGACGACAACCTGCACTGCATCCTGCAGTGGCTGCCGCAAGAGGGTCAAGGGAGGGCGACGTTAGCCCTTCCTTGCGGGGGTTCGGGGGCAGAGCCCCCGTCTGTTCCTCTCGCCTCTCTCTGCTCTCTGCTCACTTCAGAGTCTCTGCGTTGACAACGGAGTCGAACAGAGCCATAAACTTTGGGGGGACTGTTTTATTCAGGTGGTGCTTACCGAAGAACCAGAAGCGGAACTTTATATCTGCGCGCTTTCTGTCGAGATAGACGCCTACCGTATCGGTGGCGGAGACCTTCTGGTCGAGAAATTCCGCCATTGTGACGGGCGGCTCGTAGCTTACGACATAATCGACCTCATTACCGGCGGCCGCGAGGTTACGGTCGGCTGCTTCGAGCTCCTCGGCGGGCGGGACTTCATATCTTGACGCGGTGAGCTCGTTGCACGGGGCGGAGCCTCCGTTCACCTCGCCGGAGCCGCCTCCGAACGCGAAGACCTTTTTGCCCTGTATGTTGAAGACGCCGCCGCGGACGAGCTGGCGGAGATTACCGCTTATACACCGGGTCATACCGCCGCACCACTGCTCGGCGGGATACTTCTCGAGCTCATCGAAATTCTCGTGGGCGCCCTCCACGAACAGGATATCGTATCTGCGCTTGCCGAGCTTTTTCAGCACGCGCTTTTCCCGGTCGGAGCCGTCCCAGATAAGCCCGAGGTCGCCGCACACTATCAGCGTGTCGCCTTTTTTGAGTTCACGCAGTCTTCTGTGTGAAAACCTCGCCGTGTCACCGTGAACATCACCCGTGATAAGTATCATATTTCGCATTTCCTTGTCTATACATTACAAAAATTTAAAAAATTTTTAATATTCCGGCAAAAAAGACTTTTATTTTTTTGCCGGATATGATATAATAATATATTATACATTTCCGAACAGCTTTTACCCCGTCTTTATATATTATATATCAAAAAGGTGGTTTTGTCTATATGAAAAATATAAAATTTCCGGCTTTCTTTATGGCAATTCTGTTGATTTTTACATTGATGCCGGAGAATTTTTTCACAATACACGCCGATGCCGCGTTCACGCCCGACGTTGACCTGTACAGCTCCGCATACTATATGGTAAATCTCGACCTCGGCACTGTCATAGCCGCGAAGAACGAGAACGAGAAGTGCTATCCCGCGTCGATAACCAAGCTTATGACCGCGATCGTGGCATACGAGAACTGCTCCGACCTGCTGATGCCTATGGAGGTCACCTACGATGCTACGGACGAGTTCTGGGGAAATCCCGACCCGAACAAGGAAGGCCCCGCGAACTGCGGCCTTGCGGTAGGGCAGACCAACCTTACGATGCGCGACTGTCTGCACGGGCTGCTGATAGCGTCGGGCTGCGAGGCCGCGAACGTTATCGGCTACAATATCGGCGGCGGCAAGATCGACAATTTCATCGCGATGATGAACAAGAAGGCCAAGGAGATAGGCTGCGAGAACACCCATTTCGGCAACACCCACGGTCTCTGGCAGGAGGACAACTACTCCACGCCCTACGACCTTTACCTTATAGCGAGATATGTGTATGACAAGCTCCCGGCGCTCGTGGAGATAACCAGCACCTACGAGTACGTTATGCCCGCGAACAAGTACAATCCCTCGCCCTACAGCATCTACAACGTCAATGCCCTTGTGAACAACGTCAGCAACAACCCGTACTACTACGAGTACGCAAAAGGCCTCAAAACGGGCAGTATCGGTGAATACTACACCAAGGACGCCAACGGCGAGTGGACGGTATATCACGCGGGCTTCGCGAACGTTGTCTCCACCGCCTCGCAGAACGGCTTCAACTATATGCTGATAACCTGCGGAGCGCCGTACAGAGATGCCGACGGGAACAAGCTCAACGGGCATTTCAAGGATTCTATCGCGCTCTACAAGTGGGCTTTCCGCACTTTCGACATGGTGGAAGTGATGAACGAGAACACGTTTGTCGCTAACGTCAAGGTGGATATGGGCGAGAACGCCGACGTTGTGATTCTCAAGCCCTCGGGCGCGTTCTCGACGCTGCTCCCGAAAGACCTCGACCCTGCGGTGATACAGCAGGAGATAGAGATAACCGCCGAGAGGAACGATAACGAAGCGGTGGTGGCTCCCGTCGAAAAGGGGCAGATAATGGGGACGCTGACGCTCTCGCTCGACGGTGACAAGCTATGGACGACAAATCTTATCGCATCGCAAAGCATAGAGCTTTCGCGTTTTGAATATACTATGAGGATGATAAACAGCATTTTCGACAAGTGGTGGTTCAAGCTGTGCGTGGTGCTGCTCGCTCTGTTCATCATAGCGGACGTGGTGCTCAACGCCGTGCAGAAGGCGCGTATCGCCAAAATGGAAGCGCGCAGGACCCGTAAGGCCAATATCCGCGCGAAATGGTGATAAAGCTGATAACCGTCGGAAAGCTGAAGGAAAAGTATTTCAGAGAAGCGGCGGAGGAGTATGAGAAGCGGCTCGGAGCGTACTGCAAGCTCGAGGTATGCGAGCTGGAGCCCGCCCGGCTGTCCGATGACCCGTCCGACGGCGACATAAGCCGCGCGCTCGAAAAGGAGTCCGCGGACATTCTCCGTAAGATACCGGCAGGAAGCTTTGTTGTCCCGCTGTGTGTGGAGGGCGGACAGCTTACGAGCGAGGGCTTCGCAAAGCTGATCGGCAGGGAGGCTGCGGGCGGCAGGAGCACCTTTGTGTTCATCATAGGCGGCTCTTACGGGCTTTCCGACAAGGTAAAGACGCGGGGCGACCTACGCCTCGGTATGTCGGAAATGACCTTTCCGCACCGTCTTGCGAGGATAATGCTCACCGAGCAGCTCTACCGCGCCTTCACTCTGATGAGCAACGGAAAGTATCACAAGTAAAATGCACAAAGAATTGTTTTATAAGATATCGCTTGCGCTGCTCGGCGTCTCGATGCTTGCCCTCGGCATCATAATGCTCAGCGCCCGCGGTCTGCTGATAAACTACCTCGCGTATTTTACGGGAGCGATACTGTTGATTCACGGCGTCCGCAACCTGTTTCATTTCATAACGCGCGGCGGCAGGCTCGGCGGCGAGCATGGGAAAGCCAAGCTTATAACGGCGGCGGTCAATATCGCGGGGGGCGCGGCAATGGCCGCGGTCCCGGAGCTCACCTTCCTGATGATGATATATGTGCTTTGCGCCTACTTTATGTTCAACGGCGCCTCCAAGCTGTTCGATTTCATTGTCGCGAAGGCGGAGCATGAGCGCGGGCATTACATCGACCTTGCCGCGTTCGCGTTCTATTTCGTGTTCGCGGCGCTGATGATCGGCAACCGCCGCCGCGACGACGTGTTCTTCGTACTCGCGGGCATCTACTCGCTGCTGCTCGGAACGGAGATGGTCTCCGATCTCATCTCGCTTGTCATTCCGCAGAGGGTCAAAAACGACCTCAAACGGCATATACGCATATCCCCGCCCGTGTTCGTGACGACATTCCTGCCGCTCGGCACCCTGCGGCGCATCAATGAATACCTGTCCGCGGACGACGCGCCGGTGCAGCTCCCGCAGGGCGCGGACGAACAATCGCCCCCGGATATTGAGATAATGGTGCACGTTTCGGAGGACGGCGCGGGCAGGATAGGACACCTTGACCTTTACTTCGGCGGCGAGGTGATATCCTACGGCAATCACGACAACGCCTCACACAGGCTGTTCGGGGTGCTCGGCGACGGTGTGCTTTTCACCGCCGACAGGGAGATCTATCTTGACTTTTCGGTGGAGCACGACCGGCAGGTGATATTCTCCTACGGGCTGAGGCTCACGCCCGAGCAGAAAGAGGCTGTGAGGTCGGAGATCGAGCTGATGAAGGCGGATTCCTACCCATGGGAGCCCCCGATACAGCAGGCGGTCGAACGATACGGCGACGATAAGGTCGATCCCTCGGGATTTAAGGATTACTGCAGTGAGCTGTGGTACGGCACTCACGCGAAGTTCCGCAAGTTCAGCAGGGGCAAGTTCCGTACATATTCGATACTCAGCACGAACTGCGTGCTGCTCACCGATACGATCCTCGGAAAGGCCGGGACGGACATAGTGTGCATAAGCGGCGTTTCTTCGCCGGGAATATACTACGACTACCTCGAAAGGCTGTATCTTGCAAGGCAGACAATGGTCATCTCAAAGACCATCTATAATAAAGCATCTATAAGAAGTCTAAAAAAGAAAGGATGAACAACAATGAGCGAAGTATATCTTGACGACCGATTCAAGGGCGTTATGCTCGGAGGCGCGATAGGAGACGCGTTCGGCTACCCTATCGAGCTTATGGACTACGACGCTATCTGCGAAAGATTTGAAAAGAAGGGGTGTCTTGACCTCGCGGTAAGCAAGCGGACGGGAACGGCGCTTTTTACCGATGACACTCAGCTCACGCTGTTCACGGCGGACGGACTGCTCTGGGCACACAGCGCGGGCGCGGACGACGGTCAGGTGAACTACGAGGATTACATATTCCTCGCGTATCAGGTGTGGCTCTACACGCAGACAAAGACGGTCGCCGGCAAGGAGTACGCGTGGCTGTTCGACCAGCAGCAGAACGCCTACAAGCTCCGTCTGCTCAAAGCGAAGGGGCTCTACAAAAAGCGCACCGCCGATACCAAGAACATCGACGCGCTGCTCAAAATACGCAATATGGCATACGGCACGCCCGAGCGCCGCATAAACGACAACAAGGACAACGGCGCGGTAAAGCGCTCCGCGCCTATCGGACTTTATTTCTACAACGACACCAAGAAGGCATTCGATATGGGCTGCCGCGCGGGTGCGATAACCCACGGCAATCCCGTTGCGTACATCTCTGCGGGCTGCTATGCGGCAATGATAGCTGAGATAGTGAACGGCGCTGAGATCGAAGATGCCGTGAACACCGTGATAAAGCTGCTCGACAGCGTAGCGGACGGCGAGGTGCTCAAAAAGACGCTCCAGTACGCTATCGACCTCGTGCATAACGAGGAAGTTGACCCGCTCTCTGCGGTCAAGAAAATGGGCTACGGCTTCGAGGCCTACGAGGCGCTCGCCATCGCCGTTTACTGCTCCGTTCTTCACTGCGACAGCCCCCGCCACGCGATACAGCTTGCCGCCAACCACGACGGCGCGAGCGATACCTGCGCG
>JAFTAG010000064.1 GCA_017458655.1 Ruminiclostridium sp.
CCCGCCGCAGTTCCCGACCTTAAGAAAGCCGTTATCGTCGATATATGTCACAATGAAGCCTATCTCGTCAATGTGCGCCTCCAGCAGCACCGAGGGCTTGCCGTTCCCGGGCGAACCCACAACGCCATATACACAGCCGAATGCGTCCGTCCGCACATCGGAGGTGTACTGCCGCAGCAGCTCCTCCGCCACAGCACAGGCCTCCGCCTCGTCGCCGGAAACTCCCGAAGCACCGCAGAGCCGTGCAAGAATGTCAGATATATTCATAAAAGTCTCCTTTCAGAGAGTAGAGAGCACAGAAGAACAGAAGAAAAGATTGGGGGCTCTGCAAAGGACAAGACTTGTCGGAAACGGAGAAACACACCCTATCAGACCGCATGACACGGTCAGAGAACTTCCGTCAGCAGCCGGGCCCTGTTGATCTGAAGCTACAGGCTCCGAAACAGCAAGACGCGGTGACTGCCGCCGCTGCATAGCATACCGATATAATTATACCACGTCAAAAGCCGTTTTTCAAGTACAATATCGGAGAATTTTCACTGTATAATCGCGAAAAATATGGCAAAAATACTTCCATAAGAGCAGTGACCTCTTACTTACATCGAAAAAAGAAAGGAACTCAAAAGATGAAAAAGGTGAGATTTACAAACGGGGTACAGGGAAAAGGCTTTGCCGCGGCTCTCGTGCTGAGCATCGCAGCAGTCGGGATATCCTCTTACGCGGCGTACTCGGGCGCGGTGAAGTCCGCGGAACAGACTAAAAAGCTGACCGAGGAATACGAGGACAATGTATTCATTTACACCGAGCCGCCCGCGGAGACCGTCAACGCGGAGCAGTTCGGCATTCCCAAAGACACCGTGGAGCTTGACGAGCCTGTCCCGGACACGGACGAGACCGAGGCGGCCGAACCGACGCTTTCCGACGAAGCGGGGCTGTTCTTCAAGAGCCCCAAGACCCTGCCCGTGGCTGATGCCACCGTTATCACGCCCTACAGCGCGGGCGAGCTCGTAAAGAGCGAAACTCTCGGCGTGTGGAAGACCCATGACGGGGTCGATCTTGCGGCGCCCGCGGGAACGGCTGTCTCGGCGATGATGAAGGGCAAGGTCACGGAGATAAGCAACGACCCGCTGTGGGGGATAAGCGTCGTTATCGACCACGGGGACGGTGTTGTGGGATATTATCAGGGGCTTGACGAGAATGTCTGCGTAAAGACCGGGCAGGAGGTAAGTATGGGCGAGCTTATCGGGCAGGTCGGGAATACCGCCGACGCCGAATGCAAGCTCGAACCTCATCTGCACTTTGCGGTGAAGGTCTCCGGCGCATGGACAGACCCGATAGCATTTATCGAGAGCTGATACAAAAAAATCCCCCGAATGGGGGATTTTTTTGTATCACTGCACTTCCGCCGCTTTCATCGACTTTACATACCCGCCGATGACTTGCGCGGAGTCTCTGCCGTGCTCGGCTATCTGCTTCACGATAGCCGAACCGACTATAACGCCGTCGGCGACTGCCGACATCTTCTTCGCCTGCTCGGGGGTGGAGATACCGAAGCCTATGGCGCAGGGAACTTTGGTATATTTACGGACGGTCTCGGTTATCGACGCTATATCCGTCTTTATTTCGCTGCGCACGCCCGTTACGCCGAGGCTGGAGACGATGTACAGGAAACCCTCGGCTTCCTTTGCTATCATCTCTGTGCGCTGCTCCGAGGTCGGCGCTATCATTGAGATGAAGTCCAGTCCGTATTTGCGGCAGGTCGGCGCGAACTCGTCCTTTTCCTCGAACGGCACGTCGGGGAGTATCATACCGTCAATGCCTATCTCGGAGCAGGTCTTTACGAATTTTTCAATGCCGTAGGAATACACGACATTCGCGTAGGTCATAAACACCATGGGGACGGTCACGTCCTTGCGGAGCTCCTTCACGAAATTGAACACATCGTCGGTGGTTATCTTGTTTTTCAGCGCTCTGATGTTGGCGTCCTGTATCACCACGCCCTCTGCGGTGGGGTCGGAGAAGGGAATGCCCAGCTCCACGAGGTCGGCGCCGTTCTTCACCATTTCGCGGACTATCTTCCCCGTAGTCTCGAGGTCGGGGTCGCCGCAGGTCACGAACGGTATGAACGCCTTGCCGTTCGCAAATGCTTTTGCTATATTACTCATAGATGTTTTCCCCCCTGTATCTCGCTATTGCGGCGCAGTCCTTGTCACCGCGGCCGGATATCGTTATAACGATGATCTTGTCCTTGTCCATTTCGGGCGCTATCTTCATTGCGTGAGCTACCGCGTGAGCCGACTCGATCGCGGGTATAATGCCCTCGGTCTTCGAGAGGAACTCGAACGCGTTCACGGCCTCATCGTCGGTCACGGGAACATACTCCGCTCTGCCGGTATCGTGCAGGTTCGCGTGCTCGGGGCCTATGCCGGGGTAATCGAGACCCGCCGATATCGAGTAAACGGGCGCTATCTGGCCGTACTCGTCCTGGCAGAAGTAGGATTTCATACCGTGGAATATACCGAGCTTGCCGGTGTTTATGGTAGCCGCGGTCTCAAAGGTGTCAATGCCGCGCCCCGCAGCCTCACAGCCTATCAGCCGTACGGACTTGTCATTGATGAAGTTGTAGAAGCTTCCCATGGCGTTGGAGCCGCCGCCTACGCAGGCCATTACCACGTCGGGGAGCCTGCCCTCTTTTTCGAGCATCTGCTGCTTTATTTCACGGGAAATAACGGACTGGAAGTCGCGCACTATCGTGGGGAACGGGTGCGGTCCCATTACCGAGCCGAGACAATAGTGTGTATCGGCGATCCTGCTCGTCCACTCGCGGAACGTCGCGGAAACGGCATCTTTGAGGGTGGCTGTGCCGGACGTTACGGGAATGACCTCCGAGCCGAGCAGACGCATACGGTAAACGTTGAGAGCCTGACGCTTGGTGTCCTCCTCGCCCATGAATACGACGCACTCCATGCCCATAAGAGCCGCAGCCGTCGCCGTAGCGACACCGTGCTGGCCTGCGCCCGTCTCGGCTATGAGCCTCGTTTTGCCCATTTTCTTCGCAAGCAGAGCCTGCCCGAGGACGTTGTTGATCTTGTGCGAGCCCGTATGGTTGAGATCCTCGCGTTTTAAATAGATCTTTGCGCCGCCGAGAGCCTTTGTAAGCTTTTCGGCGTAGTACAGGCGCGACGGCCTGCCCGCATAGTCGTTGAACAGCTCCGTCAGCTCCGCGTTGAACTGCGGGTCGTCCTTGTAGCGGTTGTAGGCCTCCTCCAGCTCTATCACCGCGTTCATCAGCGTTTCGGGAATGTACTGCCCTCCGTGCTGCCCAAATCTTCCTTTGCTCATAGATGTTGTTCTCCTTTCGTGAGAGTCGCTTCCGCTCGAGAGAAGTGTCTCGCCTTTGGGCGAGACACATGAGGATAGCGCTCTGCCCTATCCTCAAACTCCTGACCCGGTTCCTTTGTGCGACAAAGGAACCGAAAGCGTAGTGTTTTTATCGGATAATATGTGCGTATTTGTTATAACAGGGGCGGACTATTCCCCGCCTTCGGCGTGAAACGTCCGCGATCTTCCGACAGGTATCTGCCCCGCCGGGGTGGCGGCGCCTCGCTCGTCCGCCTGTCGGCGTGCTGCTCGGCGCCGCGCTTATGCCGTCCGTACTGCGTCTATAAAACGCTTGATCTTGTCGTAGTCTTTGTTGCCGTCCGTCTCGACGCCCGTGCTTACGTCAACGCCGTAGGGACAGTATTTCTTGATCGCCGCCGCGACATTCTCCGGGGTAAGCCCGCCCGCAAGTATATACAGCCGGTCAACGTCCTCCAGATAGTCCCAGTCAAAGCTCTCGCCCGTGCCGCCGACACCGTTGTCGAGAAGAAGATAGTCCGCCGGGCTGGCAAGTGCCTCGTTCACGTCCGCAGCATTATCTACCGCATAAGCTTTCAGCACCGTAAGCCCTGTCATCTCCCTGATCTTTCTGACCTGCTCGTCCGTTTCGTTACCGTGCAGCTGTATCGCCCCGATAGCGCCCGAACGCGCAATGTC
>JAFTAG010000065.1 GCA_017458655.1 Ruminiclostridium sp.
CGGCTTATATCGCCGCTTACGGCTGCTCTATGGCACAAGTCACTTTTGAGAAAGCGCCGTATGTCCTCGTCATCTATCGAGACTCGCTCAAGCTTGGTGAGCCTGCCGCTTATCTGCATACGGTCGAGCATCGCGGACACTTCTGACGGAGCCGCCGTGAAGTCGAGCACCTCCATTGCCTTGTGGTAGGCGTCGCCGCGCTTCTTGCCGGAAAGTTTTGCTGTACCCTTCTCGCCGAGGAATGAAGGGGTGCGCAGAAAGCGGTCTATCCTGCTGCCGTATTCCGAGAACTCGTCCACGCTCAGCACGCCTACCTGCGTTGCCGTCACCTTTGCGGGTACTTCGGAGAGCTTTTTGTGCGCGTATTCCGTGAACGGCGGCAGCTCCGGCATCTCTCCTTCGGCCTCGTCCTTCTCCACCGGCGGGGCCGGCTTATAATCGTCGATGTTCGTGACCGTTATCAGCCCGTCCCTCACCGCCTTGCTGCCGAGCACCCAGCCGTAGTGCATATCCTCGGTGGTGCGGCTCGTTTTGGGAACAGTGAATATCAGCTTCTCCTTCGCCCTTGTGGCAGCCACATACAGCAGGCGCATCTCCTCGCTCGCTTCGAGGCGCGCGTTCTCCTCCGCCGCCATATCATACGGCTGTGTGTCTATGTTCAGCAGCTTCTCGATGTCGCTTATCTTCATTCCCACACCGCAGCGCGGGTCGCATATCAGGCCGCCGTCGGTGCGCCTTTTCGCCTGCGAGGTGAGGTTCGCAACGAAGCAGACGGGGAACTCCAGCCCCTTCGAGCCGTGTATCGTCATTATCTTCACCGCGCTGCCCGCGCCGCTCTCGCCCTTTGCCTGCGGGAGCATTATCTTCTCGCGGTCGAGGTTCTCCGTGAATTTGATAAAATCATAAACGCTCGCGCTCTCGCCGCCCGTGAAGCTCCTCGCGTAGTGCAGCAGCATACGCAGGTTCGCACCGCGCTTGGCACCGTCCGGGGAAGCCTCCGCCGCGGGAAGGAGCATACTGTCGTCGAATATCTTCCTTATCAGCCGTTCCGCGGAGTTCTCGCCCGCGTATTCGCGGTATCCGTTTATCTCCTCAAGCACCTGCGCGGCGTGGGCATTCCTTTTTGCGTACTGCACGAAGCCCGACCAGAGCTTCTTGTTCTTCACGCCGCCCGCTATCTTTATCTCCGCAAGCTCGTTCGCCGTGAACATATACGGCTCTCCCATGAGCACCGCCGCAAGGTCGCTGTCGCGGTACGGGTCGTCGATGACACGCAGCAGCGCGAGCACACGCTTTATCTCGGTGAAATCCGTGTAGCCGCCGTCCTCCTTCGCGTCGAACGGTATGCCCGCCTTCTCGAAAGCGGCCTTGTACAGCGCGGCATTGGCGCTGTATCTCCCCATGAGCACGGCGAAATCCCCGTAGCCGCAGGGGCGCTTTTTATCACCCGTTCCCACGGTGAAGCCCTCACTCACCATTCGCTTTATGCGGTCGGCTATGTATGAAGCCTCCGAAATGCGGCACTGCTCCGCGTTCTTCCCGGAGAACGTTATGAGTTCGGTGCGGTTCTTTTCGTCCGTTTCATAGCTCGCGCCCTGCACGAGAGCGCAGTGCTCGTTGTATTCCACATCTCCGAGCTCCTCGGTCATCGTGCCGGTGAAAATGCCGTTCACCGAGTCTATGACTTCTTTGCAGCTGCGGAAGTTACGGTTCAGCTCTATCACCGTGAAGTCGGGGTCTTTCGTCAGCCGCGCGAAAACGAGCGGGTCGGCACCGCGGAAGCGGTATATCGACTGCTTGATATCGCCGACGAAGTATAAATTGCGCTTGCTGTCGGACAGCAGACGGAATATCTCGTACTGCACCTCATTGCTGTCCTGAAATTCGTCAACGATGATGACCTTTATCCCCTTGGCTATCTCTCTTGCGGCGGCGCTCGGCTGTCCGTTTTCTCCGCGCAGCATACGCAGCGTCAGCAGCTCTATGTCCGAAAAATCAACGCAGCCCTTGTCGCGCTTTCGTGCGGAGAAGTCCTCGTCGAGCCGCTTCACGAGCTTCACGAGCGTTTCGAGCACCGGCGCGCAGGCTGTCATATTGCCGTTCCTTCTGGAAAGCAGCCCCGCCGCGCGAACGATGCCGCCCCAGAGCTCCTTCATCGCGTCGTTCACTTCTTTTATCGCGGTGTTGTCGAAAGTCTTTGTCTTGCGGGGGAGCTTCGGAAGCTCTGCGTCCTCAAGCCCGTTTTCACAGACCGCGGCTATATTTTCCGCGTTCGCGCCTGTTATAAGCTCAGACAGCGCCCGCCATTCCGTCGGAAGATGCTCCGCGGGAGTCCCCTCGCACAGCGTATCGAGCTCGTCACACAGCTCCGCAAGCTCCGAGAGCGGCTCCGAGATACGCCTGCGGAAGTACGCCGCGAGCGCGTCAGCAGCCGACGCGGAGCTTTTCCCGGGGTCGCGGTACATTTCGAGCTGCTCCGCGAAATACCGCCCCGCGTCGGGAATATTGCGCGAGAAGTTATAGAGATACGTCAGCGCCTCCTCGAGCTTCTTGTCGTCCTCGCCGGCGAAGCGGTCGTACAGCCGGTCGCGCTCGTCGGGGTCGCCGGTCTCGCAGAATCCCTCCAGCACGGCGGAAAGCGACTGCGAGAACATCAGCTTTGCCTCGCTCTCGTCGAGCACGTTCAGCCCCGGCTGCATATCGGCGAGCGCGGAGTGGCGGCGCAGCAGGTTCAGGCAGAACGAGCTTATGGTGCATATCGACGCGTCGTTCAGCCGCAGACGCTGTTCTGTGAGCCGCCTGTTGTCGGGAGCCTTCGCGAGCTCGTCCTCTATCGCCCTGTCGAGCCTTGCCTTCATCTCCTCGGCAGCCTTGTTCGTGAATGTCGATATCACCATCTCATCTGCGTTGACGGGGTGCTCCTCATCGAGTATCAGCCTTTTTACGCGCTCCACGAGCACGGCGGTCTTGCCGCTCCCCGCGGCCGCCGAGACTATCGCCGCGCCGCCTCGGTATGTTATCGCGAGCTCCTGCTCTTTTGTCCATTTTACGTTATTTTCCATAGTTCCGCCTTTTTGAATATATTCCCGCACAGAAGTGTTCCTGGGATTATGATATCAAAAATCACGAATTTTGTCAATATTCCTATTTACAAATTCACATAAATATAGTATAATGGAATAGCTGATCACTGTTCACGACTTGATCGGAAAAGCAAGATCTGTATTTATGTCTACCCCCACCTTCGGCGGGAGGAGACGTAAGCAAGAATTTTCTTAAGGAGAACTTCTCGATGGACATAGAAAAGGGACTTAGCGAAGAACAGGTCGCGCAGCTTACCGCGGAGGGGAAGGTCAACGGCAGCACGGACATAAAGACCAAGACCGTCGGACAGATAATCAAGGACAACACCCTCACATTCTTCAACTTCCTGAATATCGTGCTTGCGGCGCTGGTCGTCATATTCAGCAAGGATTTCAACGATATCAAGAACGTTATGTTTATTGCGATAATCTTCTGCAATACCGGCATCGGTATATTTCAGGAGATACGCGCAAAGCGCACCATTGACCGCCTGACGCTGATATCGGCGCCGAAAGCGCACGTCATACGGGGCGGTATCGAAAAAGAGATACCGAATACGGAGATCGTCGAGGGCGACCTTACCGTATTCCGGGCGGGTATGCAGGCCTGCGCCGACAGCCGTGTGGTGTGGGGCACCTGCGAGGTCAACGAGAGCCTCATCACGGGTGAGAGCGACCCCATAAACAAGAAGGACGGGGATATGATACTCTCGGGAAGCTTCATCATCAGCGGCGAGGTCCGCGCGACAGCGGAAAAGCTCGGCGCGGAGAGCTTCGCCAGCAAGATAACGAGCGGCGCGAAATACCTCAAAAAAGCCGACTCCAAGATGATGAACGCGATAAACACGATACTCAAAGGCATTTCGATCATAATTATCCCGCTGATGCTGCTGCAAATAGCGAACGGTGTGTTCTGGGCCAAGCCCGAACAGACCTTCAACAACGCAGTGCTGAGCGCGGTCGCCGCTATCATCGCCATGATACCGGAAGGCCTTGTCCTGCTGACGAGCGTGGTGCTCGCCGTGAGCGCGATAAGACTTGCACAGAACAAGACGCTCGTTCAGAACCTTTACTGTATCGAGACCCTTGCCCGCGTGGATGTGCTCTGCCTTGACAAGACCGGTACCATAACCGAGGGCAGTATGCAGGTCACGGAAGTCAAAATGCTCAACGACAGCTCAGGCGTGGACGTGAATTCCGCAATGACCGCGCTCACCAACGCGCTTTCCGACACCAACCCGACCTTTATGGCGGTAAAGGAGCGCTGGGGCGAGAAAGCCTCCCACAATGTGATTGCGACCGTGCCGTTCTCGTCCGCGAGAAAGTGGAGCGGCGCGCAGTTCGCCGACATCGGCACATACATCATGGGTGCGGGGGAATTTATCCTCGGCAGCAAATATGACGAGATACGCGAGACGGTGGATAAATTCTCCGAGGGCGGCAGGCGTGTGATACTGCTCGCGCATTCGAGGGATCCGTTCCGCGATAAGGAGCTCCCCGACGACATACGCCCCGTGGCGCTCATCGCGATAACCGACAAGATACGCGCGGAGGCTCCCGCGACGCTCAAATATTTTGCCGAGCAGAATGTGGATATCAAGATAATCTCCGGCGATAACCCCGTCACCGTCAGCAACGTCGCGCGCAAAGCCGGCGTTCTGAACAGCGATAAGTACATAGACGCTTCCACCGTCGAGCATATCGGCGAGGTCGTGGACGATTACACGATCTTCGGACGCGTCACACCGCCGCAGAAGCTCGAACTCGTCAAGGCGCTCAAAGCGAAGGGTCATACCGTGGGAATGACCGGTGACGGCGTGAACGACGTTCTCGCGCTGAAGGAGGCCGACTGCTCCATAGCGATGCAGAGCGGCAGTGAGGCGGCGCGCAACGTGTCGAACCTCGTTCTTCTCGACAGCAACTTCGCGTCAATGCCGAAGGTGGTAGCCGAGGGCAGACGCTCCATAAACAACGTTGAGCGCTCTGCGTCGCTGTTCCTGTCAAAGACCACATACAGCGTGCTGTTCGCGATAATATTTGTAATTATACAGACGGCGTTCCCGTTCAAGCCGATACAGGTGACGCTCGTGAATACGCTGTGCATAGGGCTCCCGAGCTTCCTGCTCGCGCTGCAGCCGAACAAGGCGCTCGTGCGCGGCTCGTTCATCTCGAATGTTATACGCAAGGCGATACCGAACGGCATAGCCGCCGTTATCTCGCTTATGGCGGGGCTTGTCTGGTGCAGGTACGCGGGCTTCACGCCCGAGCAGAACAGCACCGTGCTGGCATACATTCTCGGTGCCGTATCGTTTATGGTGGTGCTGCTCGCCTGTGACCCTATGCGCCCGTGGAAGATAGGCATGATGATCGGTCTGATAGGGCTGTTCCTGTTCGGGAGCCTGTACCTCGGCTGGTTCTTCTCATACGAACCGTTCACGGAGAAAATGGTGCTGGTAACGATGGTAATGGTGGCCGCCGGTGCGGTATTCACCCTGCTGTTCAACCTCGGCGTGAACAAGGTGATAGATGCCATAATAAAAAAGAGAAAAGAAAAGAGGGGTGCAGTCTGAATGGAGAAAAAGACGGTTTATATCTTCTCGGACGGCGCCTGTTCGGGAAACCCCGGCCCCGGCGGCTACGGCGTGATACTGCGCTATAAGGAGAAGGAAACGGAGCTGTCCGGCGGGGAAGCTCACACAACAAACAATCGTATGGAGCTTATGGGCGTGATAACCGGCCTCGAAGCGCTCAAATACCCCTGTAACGTCATAGTGCAGACGGACTCGCGCTATGTCGTTGACGGCATAGAAAAGGGCTGGGCAAAAAAGTGGAAAAAGAACAACTGGATAAAAGGCGACAAAAAGCCCGCCCTCAATCCCGACCTCTGGGACAGGCTCCTCGCCCTGCTCGATAAGCACGACGTAAAGTTCACCTGGATAAAAGGCCACGCCGGCCACCCCGAGAACGAGCGCTGCGACAGACTCGCCGTAGAGCAGCGAGACGCTCACGCCTGAGAGCGCACAGAGGGTCGCTAACGCTTGAGAGAAGCACTGACGCGCTTGGGGGAAAGAAAACCTTTCTTGTAAGAAAGGTTTTCTCTCCCCCAAACCCCCTCATTTTCCAAAAAACTTGACCGGCTTCGCATTCAGATTTGAGAGCAAGTGCGCCTGTTGCGGGCTTGGCGCGGATCTCGCACAAGACTTGCATAAGGACACAGAGCTGCACAACATTCTTTTCCTTTCTTCGGCTGTTTGCCTGCACACAGCAGGCGGCGGGATTTGTCAAGGGGGAGGCTTCGAAAAATTTTTCCGCAGAAAAATTTTTTGGAGTACCCTTGACAAATTCCGACACCTGCTGTAAAATTGGCAAGCCGAAGAAAAAAAGAATACCCGCTCTCTGTGCAGGTTGCACTATCACATTTGTGCAAATATACAAAATTTCAAAAAATCAGAAAATATTCGCAAAAGCTTGTCACTTTTATGCTCCGAAAAACGTTTTATATATAGAGAGTTTTATGAAATATCAGATTTTCGCTCAATACGGAAGTGACACAGGAGGAATGTTCTATGAAAATTTCGCCCGTAAAAAATTATAAAAAGCCCGCTTATGCGCTCAAACTTGCCGCGCTGCTGACTGCCGCCGCATCTGTATCGGGGTGCGCCGAGAACAGCGGCACGGCAGTGACCGCCGAGGAGCCCGCAGCCTCCAACACCGCCCAGACACAGGAAGATACCGCTCCCGCTTATCGGGAGACGACGACCGCCGCCCCCGAAACAACTATCTCCGGTACCGTCACCACCGTGGAAACTACCACGGAATGCCTCGACGACACAGAGCTCGCGGGCGAAACTGATCTCCCCGAGGAGACAACCTCCTCGGCAACGGAAGAAGTGACCGCGGAGACTGCCGCCGAAGCAACAACGACCGCAGCGCTCACGACTGCCGCAGTGACAACAGCTGCCACAGCCGCGGCTATCACGACCACGACCGCGACGGAATGCGTCGTTGACGGCCTTATGGAAGCTCCCGAGGAAAACTATACAGAGCCCGAGCTTGAAGGCGATGTGGCAGTCCCCGAGGACAACGACCCCATGCTTGCAAACTACTATGAGATAAAGGATATTGCTGACGGTTTCATTGACGCGGACGTGTATTACCCGCGCGGGCTGTATGTGGAGTTTTTACAGAACGACGGCGTATTTGAAAGTAATGTGCACGTCGAGTTTGTAAACACCTATGAGGAAGATTATTCAAACAACGCGTATATCGTTTTCGCTGACAAGAATGACCCTATCGCTATGTCGCTGTACGGCGATATAAAGGACGCGAAAAAGGTGTCGTTCGGCTATCTCGCCGCGGGCAATATGTACGGCGATCCCGCACATTACGCAATAGTGCTGACAGACGGGCCCGAGTCGGTGATATCGGCCGATACCGCAAGATCCGTTGTGAATACTATGCTTGCGGAGGGCTGGATCTCCGAGTATGTGATTGTTGAGCTCGACGGCGACGTAGAGGCTCCCGAGGAGGAAGTCGATACCGCCTCCCACGATTACGCGGTGAGAAGCATAGAGACCCTGAAAACAGCGTTCAAGGAGCTTGACCTCACGGCCGTTATCCCGAACGAGGATGAGAGCGAGACCAAATGGGTGGGCGCAAACGGGTACAGCATTTACGCAAACCTCGATGTCGGGCTGAACAGCAGCTTTGTGTCATATACACCGATATACCTGTCCTTCATCGACACGAATGACAAGGAAACGCTCGACACGCTGAAAAAAATGGGCGCGACGGAGTACAAGTACGGCTTTTACAAGGAGGAAGCCGGGTTTAACGGTGACCGGATAATGATAGTATTCGTCGAGGTGGCGAGCTTTGACGGGAAGCTCGGCGCGAATGCCGCGAAAAAGCTTGTCGCGGAGCTGAAAACGACCGCCGCGCTCGAATTTGAAGCAGCGGACGCGGAGCTCGAAGGCGAGCCTGTGATAGACGAAGAAAATTGACCTTGCCGCAATAACGAATTTCCGCCTGTGCGGGTAGAATAAAAGCAGTCTCCCCCGCCGAAAGGCGGGGGAGACTGCTTAATGGCGGGGGATATCCGCTATAATGGGGTGTTACAATGAACTTTACACTGCACCTGACCGACGCGTGCAACCTTGACTGCGCCTACTGCCCCGCGGTAAAGCAGCCGCGCCGTATGTCCGAGGAAATACTTTACGCCGCGTGTGATCTTGCTTTTGCCGTGGGCGCGGGCGGCGGCTTCTGCTATTTCGGCGGGGAGCCCATGCTCGAACGGGAGCTGATACTCAAAGGGCTGGAGCGCTGCAAGGAGCTGTCCGAAAAGCTGCACAAGAAAACGTCGAGCCGAATGACCACGAACGGTACGCTGCTCGACGGGAAATTCCTTGATAAGCTGAACGAATACGGCACGGTGATAGGGCTGTCGTTCGACGGGGTCGCGCAGGACAAATGCAGGCGGTACAAGGCGGGCGGCGGGACATTCCGCACAGTCGAGAAAAACGCGCGTCTGCTGCTTAAAAAGATGCCGATGTCGTATGCGATGATGACGATATCGCCGCAGGCTGTCGGGAATTACGCCGACTCGGTGAAGTATCTGTATGAGCTGGGATTTCGCCGCGTTATAGCCACAATAGCCTACGGGCAGAAGGTGAACTGGACGGACGAGGCGTTGGAGCAGCTTCGCGGGGAACTCGAAAAGACCGCGGGATTCTACTCGAAAGTTTTTGCGACGGGCGAACGGTTCTATTTCAGCCCGTTCGACACCAAGATAAGCGGCTGCATAAAAGACCGCAGCACCGCCGACCACTGCCACCTCGGCTTCCGTCAGATGCCCATTGACACGGACGGGAAGATATACCCGTGCACGCAGTTCATCGGGCTGCCGGAATATTGCCTCGGAAATGTCTTTGACGGCATCGACAGGGAGAAGCAGCTCGAGCTTTCAAAGCGCGCCGCCACGCCCGAGGAATGCAGGGATTGCGCCCTGATAAGGCGCTGCGTGAACTCCTGCGGCTGTGCGAACCGGCTACAGACGGGCGATGAGAACAAGGTCTCGCCGCTTCAATGCACCTACGAGCGTATGCTGATAGAGATCGCGGACGGGCTTGCCGAGCGGCTTTGCAGGGACTACCCGGAGAAGTTTGCGAAAAAATTCGGATAAAAAACAATTTGATCCCCCATTTCAGAGCCTTCGTGTCTCGTCACGATTTAAATATGCGGCGAAGCCGCAGCCACAGCTATTCATTATTCACTCTTCACTCATCACTATTCACTATTCACTAAACCCGGAAGAATCAGTGAATAGTGAATAGTTGTGGCTGCGCTGCGCGCGTATTTTAATGGTGAGTTATCCGGGGAACATAAACCTGTGGCACGGATCCCCCGAAAAGAATAAAATGTAGAGCGTAATAAGGTTTGCGCTCTGCATTTTTGTTTTCGGGGGTAATTATGAACTGGGAAATAATACAGGGGATACTGATCCCTTTTATCGGCACGACGGTCGGCGCGGCGTTCGTGCTGTTTATGAGGCGCGACCCCGAGGAGGGCTTCGGCGTTCTGCTGAACGGGTTTGCCGCGGGGATAATGGTCGCGGCGAGCGTCTGGAGCCTGCTGATACCCGCGGAGGAGCAATGCGCCGGTATGGGGAGCTTCGCGTTCCTGCCCGCTGCGGTCGGGCTTATGGCGGGAGTGGGCTTTCTTATCGCGACGCATAATGTGATATCGCTCATGGATAAGCTCCCCGGGCGCGATAAGGGCAGCGGACTGATGATATTCGCGGTAACGCTCCACAATCTTCCGGAGGGAATGGCGGTGGGAGCGGTATGCGCGGGGGTGCTGTACGGGGAGACGGATATGACCGCCGCGGCGGCGCTCGCTCTCGGCATAGCGATACAAAATCTTCCCGAGGGCGCCATAATCTCTATGCCGCTTCACGCCGGGGGAATGAGCAGAAAAAAAGCGTTCCTGTGCGGAACGCTTTCGGGTGCGGTGGAGCCTGTCGGGGCGCTGCTCACGATAGCGGCGGCGGGACTTGTGATACCCGCTATGCCGTATCTGCTGGGATTTGCCGCGGGAGCGATGCTGTATGTCGTTACCGCGGAGCTTGTCCCCTCGCTTGCGATGTCAGGCCGTCCGACTGTCGGAGCTGTGATATTCTTTCTCGGCTTCATCATAATGATGAGCCTTGACATCGCTTTCGGCTGATATTGATACATTGTCGGCAATTTATTAATTATTGTCTCCCCCCGCCGTAGGTGGGGAAAAGCGCAAATACCGATGTCGTTTACTGTAATATCAATACTTCTTGTTGAAAAACGCGCCGCTGAGAGCGGAGGACGATACCGACGATGGAGAATCGAACAGACCGCTGTAGGTGTTGGCGCTGCTTGCGGTGACAGTGGCGACCTTGGAGACGTTGGCGGCTTCCTTTTCGACCATAGTCGCGTAGGAAGCGTTCGCTCCGAAGACGTTGGAGATGTCGCGCACCGAAGCTTTGGAGAACTTCTCCTTGTCTATGGCGAGCGAGCCGTCCTTCTCGTTTACGGAGATCCCCACCTTGTCGAGCGCGCGGGAGAACGTTCTCGCGAGGCTGCCGAAATACGATGACTTATTCGCGATAGCGCTGCTTGACGCGTTCTTTACCGAGGAATACACGCTGTTGTAGCCGCTGACGAACTCCGACGCCGCGTCATAGGCCTTGTCGTAGTCGAGATCGTCCTTTTTGAGCAGTGCGGCCATATCGTCGATACTGTCCGTTATCGCGTCCATGCCCTTGTTGTATTTGCTGCCGGTGGTCGTGAAATCGGACGTCTTGGTGCGCTCGGTCTTTTTCGTTGTGTCGGTCGAGGTCGTCTCGTCAAGATCCTCGAGATCCTTCTTTGTTTCCTCAAGCAGCGAACGGTATTTGCCGGACGAGAGCTTATACTTGTTGGAGAAGCTGCCGGAAGTGCGCTTATAGCCGCTGCTCCTGCCGAGATAACGGTTTGCGGACGTATATTGGCTGTGAAGTCTTAATGTTCTCATTTTGAATCCCCTCCGTAATTGCTGAA
>JAFTAG010000066.1 GCA_017458655.1 Ruminiclostridium sp.
GCCCATTCGCACCGCCCTAAAGCCGTCATATTGCACAAATTTTCCTTGACATACGACAGTATGCCTGCGAAAAATTTGTACAATCTGCCGACTTTATGTCGGCACGCCTGAACGACAATAGGTTTTTAGAGGAGCCCTTTAGAAAAAACGATAAAGACAGAGTTAGTTCCCGTCGTGGGTCGAGATAGAGGAATGGATTTATGGATAAATTAAAGATCACCATGCTCGGCGATTTTTCGATGTCTTACGGCGATAAGACCGTTACCGAGCAGAATAAGCGTTCTAAAAAGATGTGGACGCTCTTACAGTTCATGATAGCGAACCATAACCGTGAGATCTCGCAGAATGAGCTCATCTCCCTTCTCTGGGGCAGCAAGGAGAGCGATAACCCCGTCGGCGCGCTCAAGACCTCGCTGCACAGGCTGCGCGCCTGTCTCGATACGCTCGGACTGCCCGATGATGCCGAGATAATCGTCAATTCCATGGGGACGTACTCCCTCAACAGCCGCCTTGACTGTGAGATAGATTTCGATGAATTCGACGCGCTGTATAAAAAGAGTATGCTCGCGCAGTCGGAAAAGGAAAAGACCACCGTCTATCTGCAGGCGATAGACCTTTATAAAGGGGATTTCCTGCACCGCTCCCGCTCCGACAGCTGGGTGACGCCGATAAACAATTACTACCATTCGCTGTATCTGCGCATAGTTCACGACACGATAGATATTCTCTATAAGCATAAATATTACAAAGAGTTGATAGATGTCTGTAAAAAGGCGTTCGATATCGAAAAGCTCGATGACCGCATTCACCTCTATTACGTCAAGGCACTGCTCGATATCGACGAGAAAGCCGCCGCAAAGCAGCATTATACCTACGTTATGGACTTGTTCTACAACAAGAACGGTATCAACCCGTCACCCGAGTTCGTGGCGCTGTACGAAAAGACGGTCAAGGACGACAATACCTACAACGCGGATTTCGGCATACTCAAAGGGCAGCTCGACAGTATCGACGACGGTATCGGCGCGTATTACTGCGAGTTCGCGTTCTTCAAGCACGTCTATCAGCTCGAGATACGCGACGCCGTGAGAAGCGGCAGACCCACCAACCTGTGCCTGCTGACGGCGGTATCGAAAACGCAGGACGACCTCGAATCCAAGCAGCTAAACCGCATTATGACCAAGCTTTCCGACTGCATCAGCTCGTCGCTGCGCTCACGGGACGTTTATTCGCGCTACGGCGCGTCGCAGTATGTCCTGCTGCTGTCCAATACGACAAAGGAGCAGGCGGAAATGGTTCTCGACCGCATTCTGAAGCGGTTCAAGCGGGATAACCCGAAGATGAACTGCACACTGCTGTATAAATTCGACAAGGCGGGCAAGCCGAAGCTCCCGCAGGAGGCAAAATGAACTACAAGACCATAGAGGGCAGCGCAGAGGATCGTTTCATAGAGAAAAAGAGCGAGTTCATCGGCTATATCCGCCACACCGAGACCGAGCAGGATGCGCTGGATTTCATCGCGGAGATACGGGCAATGCACCGCAAGGCCACCCATAACTGCTACGCGTATATCCTGCGTGAGAACAATCTTTCCCGTCACAGCGACGACGGCGAGCCCGGCGGGACTGCGGGCGTGCCGATATATGAGGTGCTCCGTAAAGAGGGGCTTACCGACGTGACCTGCGTTGTGACGCGGTATTTCGGCGGGGTGCTGCTCGGGGCGGGAGGTCTCGTCAGGGCATACACAAAGGGCGCGAAGATAGCCTGTGACGCCGCGAGAGTGCTTGATATGCGCACTGCGGCAAGGCTGATACTCACGCTCGCGTACCCGTATTACGGCAAGATCGGCAGATCTCTCGAGGGGTATGACGTTCGTGTCGAGAATGAGGAATTCGGCTCGGAGGTGCGTATCTCGCTGTACATTCCCGTCGAGAACGTCGAAGCGTTTACGGACGAGCTTGTAGAGATATGCAACGGTAACATATCTGTAGAAAAAGAAACGGAAACAGAGTATAATTTTGGTGAAAACGACGAAAATTAAAAATTCCCTTCCGAAAAAGAGGAAAATCGGAGGGGAATTTTGTATTTATATATAGGGAATGTCTTTCTTGCCGCATTTCCCGCACCGGCGGGAAATGCAGGATATATATTGTTTGGAGATATAATGTTACCGAGAGAAATAACACAGGAAAACGAAAAGAAGATACTGTCCGAGCACGCTTGCCTCAGCGAAAGCAGCAAGGGCAGAGACATATACGAGAAGCCGTGCGACATACGCACGGACTTTCAGCGCGACCGCGACAGGATAATACACTGCAACGCGTTCAGGCGGCTTAAGCACAAGACGCAGGTGTTCCTTATCCCCAAGTCCGACCACTACCGGACGCGCCTCACCCATACGCTCGAGGTGTCGCAGATAGCGCGTACTATCGCGCGGGCGCTGCGGCTCAATGAGGACTTGACGGAAGCTATCGCGCTCGGGCATGACCTGGGGCATACCCCCTTCGGTCACGACGGGGAGCGTATGCTCCAGAAGCTCTACCCCGAGGGGGATTTCCGCCACTATAAGCAGAGTGTCCGCGTGGCTGAAAAGATAGAGCGCGACGGCAAGGGGCTCAATCTGACACAGGAGGTCAAGAACGGCATACTCTGCCATACGAATATGACCGCCGATACCCTTGAAGGCGTTACGGTCAAGTTCGCCGATAAAATAGCTTATCTCAATCACGATATAGAAGACGCGGTGAGGGGCGGTGTCCTCGACCCCGCGAATATCCCGAAGGACGTTATCGACGCCCTCGGAAATACCAAAAGCAAGCGCATTACCACGCTCGTTACCGATATAATCGTGAACAGCACCGACGAGATACGGTACTCCCCGGAAATAAGAGCCGCGCACGATAAGCTCCGCTCGTTTATGTTCGAGGAGGTCTATTACGCCGAGGTCACTAACCGTGAGAAGGACAAGGCTTGCTATATGGTGGAGTTCCTTTTTGAACACTATATGAAAAATCGGGAGTCGCTTCCCGAGCTGTATCGGCGTATCGCCGACGAGGACGGGCTCGAGACCGCGGTCTGCGACTTTATCTCCTGTATGACAGATGAATATGCTATCGATCTGTTCAAGGAATTGTGCATTCCTAAACAGTGGATAAGGATATAGCTTATTTATAGTGTGTACCGCACAAAAAATTTTTTGAGCCTCCCCCTTGACAAATCGGGTCAAATGCGGTGTTCGGGCTGCGCCGAAGGGAACTCAAAAGCATAAAATGTTTCAGAAGTTCCCTTCGCTTGCAGCATTGTACCGCATTTGCCCCAATTTGTCAAGGGTACTCCAAAATTTTTTTGTGAGGCGAGGCTCTGCAAGCTCGTAGGTTTGCCTGCGGCGCGCCTCGGAAATCTAAAAGCATATATGCTGACGGAACGCAGAGACCTTGACCCGCCAATAGCACTGACTATAAGCGCGGACGAAAGCTGACAATCTGCACAAAGTTTCGACGCGGATTCGGTGCGGCCGTCGCCGCCGC
>JAFTAG010000067.1 GCA_017458655.1 Ruminiclostridium sp.
AGGGCTCCTCTAAAAACCTATTGTCGTTCAGGCGTGCCGACATAAAGTCGGCAGATTGTACAAATTTTTCGCAGGCATACTGTCGTATGTCAAGGAAATTTTGTGCAATATGACGGCTTTAGGGCGGTGCGAATGGGCGGCAAGAGGTTTTTAGAGGTGCCCTTCATAGATGCTTTCCTCCGGTATTGTAGTATTACAAACCTGCGCCGCCGTATCTTGTCTGTTGATACGGTTCAGGAAAACGTCTTAATGGGAGTTCAACGGAAGGCGGGGGAAAATGCTTATATTATTTCGCTCGTTAATAAAAAAGACACAATATTTCAATAAAAAAAGAACAAAATGCTTGCAATTTGCACAAAAGTGTGCTATAATATATACACTATGTTTTTGAAAGGACGACTCGTTATGTTCAACAAAGAAGATTTTCTTACACAGTTTAAAAATATCCTGAAAGAGGAATACGGTGTCACCGAGGCGGAGGCTACCGCCCCGCAGATACATTTCGCGGTGTCCTGCGCCGTTATGCGCTCGATTTCCGAAGATTGGGCAAAGAGCAGACAGGCTCACCTGACCAACCGCAGAGCCTGCTATTTCTCTATGGAATTCCTCGTGGGCAGAGCAGTTTACAACAACCTGCTCTGCCTCGGCATAGAGGAGGATGTTGCCGCCGCACTGAAAGAAGTGGGCGTGGATCTCGCCGACCTTGAAGAGATCGAAGACGCCGCTCTCGGCAACGGCGGCCTCGGCAGACTTGCCGCCTGCTTCCTCGACAGCGCCGCAACGCTTGATCTCCCGCTTGACGGATACGGCATACGCTACAAATACGGCCTTTTCAAGCAGACCATAAAGGACGGCTTCCAGCGTGAAGAGGCCGACGACTGGACGAAGTACGGCGACCCGTGGAGCAAGCGCGTCAATTCAGATGCCGTGGAGGTCGTTTACGGCGACCACACAGTTCGCGCAGTGCCCTACGATATGCCGATAGTGGCATACGGTACAAAGCATGTCAGCACCCTTCGTCTCTGGCAGGCGGAGCCCCTGCGCGAATTCGACTTCGACCTGTTCAATCAGCAGAAGTACGACGAATCCTGCCGCGAGCAGCGTATGGCGGAGGATATCTCCCGCGTGCTGTACCCGAACGACGATACCCGCGAGGGCAAGATACTGCGCCTGAAGCAGGAGTATTTCTTCTCGTCGGCATCCGTGCAGGATATCATCAAAAAGTACAAGAAGAACGGCTGGGATATCAGAAAGTTCTATGAGAAGATAACCATTCAGCTCAATGACACCCACCCCGTTATCTCTATCCCCGAGCTTATAAGGATACTCGTTGACGAGGAAGGTCTTGATTTCTTCGAGGCGCTTGAGATCGCAAAGAAGACGTTCAACTACACCAACCACACCATTATGGCGGAGGCGCTCGAAAAGTGGGGCGCCGATATCGTTATGGAGGTCGTTCCGCGCATCTACGAGATAATCTTACAGATAAACGAGGCGTTCATAGGCGAGCTGTTCAAGGCGGGCCTGTTCAAGCCCGATATCGACCCGATGAAGATAATCGCGGGCGATGTTATACACATGGCAAGAATGGCTATCTACTGCTCCACCTATGTCAACGGCGTTGCGGAGATACATACCGAGATACTCAAAAACGACGCGCTCAAAGAGTGGTACAAGATATACCCGAAGAAGTTCCAGAACAAGACGAACGGCATCACACCGCGCCGCTGGCTGGCTCTTTGCAACAAGGAGCTCTCCGCGCTGATAAACGAGCTCAACAAGGGTACCGAATGGATGACCGATCTGGAGCAGCTCCAGAAGCTGAAATGGTTCGCGGACGACAAGCACGAGCTGCAGCGCTTCATGGATATCAAGCGCACAAAGAAAGAGCAGCTCGCGAAATACATCAAGGAGCATGAGGGCGTCGAGATCGACCCGGACAGCATTTTCGACATCCAGATAAAGCGCCTGCACGAGTACAAGCGCCAGCTTCTCAACGCGTTCGGCATACTCTATATCTACTATGGCATAAAGGACGGCAGCATAAAGAACTTCCACCCGATGACGTTCATTTTCGGCGCGAAGTCGGCTCCCGGCTACCGCAGAGCAAAGGCGATAATCAAGTACATCAACGAGATAGGCCGCATCGTCAGCGAGGATCCCGACACAAAGGATCTGCTGAAGGTCGTGTTCGTGCAGAACTACCGCGTTTCCTATGCGGAGAAGCTCGTTACCGCGGCAGATGTTTCAGAACAGATATCCACGGCAGGAACAGAGGCGAGCGGCACCGGCAATATGAAGCTGATGCTCAACGGCACAGTCACTCTCGGAACACTCGACGGCGCAAACGTTGAGATAGTGCGGGAGGCCGGCAAGGAGAACAACTACATCTTCGGCGCGACGGTGGAAGACCTCGAGCATATAATGAAGATCTACGACCCGCGCTACAGCGTAGAAAAGGATCCCAAGATCGGCAGAGTTGTCCGCAGCCTTATCGACGGCACCGTGAGCGACGGCGGCAGCGGCGATTTCCGCGAGCTGTATTTCTCCCTCATGGACGGCGCTTCGTGGCACAGAGCCGATAATTACCACCTTATAGGCGACCTCAACAGCTACGTTGAGGCAAAACTCAAACTCAACAAGGATTATTCCGATAAGTTCGCTTTCGCCAAGAAGTGCTGGATGAATATGGCTTCCGCCGGCAAGTTCAGCTCCGACAGAACCATAGCCCAGTACGCGAAGGAGATCTGGAAGATCGAGAAGGTAAACCTGTAAAAGGTTTGCAGATGATAAGCCAATTGTCTTTTCCCCCGCCTTCGGCGGGGGAAAAGACGTTGTTGAACGGAGAAAAATGAGACTTACGGAAGCTAAACTGTCAGCGGAATTGAAGGCCGCGAGATACGACAGAGTGTATTTCATCTACGGCAAGGAGCCGTTCCTGATATCTATGTACGCCGACCGTATAGCAGAGGCCGCCGAGGAACCCCTCGACTTCAACCTGCAGCGGCTCGACGGGCTGTCCGACCCCGATGCGCTCTCGGAGTATGTCGAGGCTCTGCCGGTGTTCTCGCCGATAAAGGTCGTGACGGTAAAGGACTTCGACCCGGAAAAGGCCGACGCGGAGCTGACCAGGCGGCTCCTCGCCATAGTCGAGGATATCCCCGAGACCACCGTGCTTGTATTCTGGAGCCCGAACATCGAGATCGACGAAAAAAAGGCAAAGACAAAGAAGTTTATCGCGGCAGTGGAGAAAAACGGAACCGTCTGCGCGGTAGATACGATGAAGCCGCCGAAGATAGCCGAGCTCTGCGTTAAAAAGGCAGCAAAGGCAGGTATCGTGCTATCCCCGGACGACGCGCTGTACCTTACCGAACGGGTGGGCGGAGGAATGTCCGCAGCAAGCGACGAGACGGGAAAGCTTATGTCTTACGTCGGTTCGGGCGGCATGATCACCCGCGAGAGCATCGAAAAGCTCGTTCCGAGGCAGCTCGACGCGCAGGTGTTCGACCTCGCCGCGCAGATAAACGCGGGAAAGCGTGCCGAGGCATACCGGACGATAGACGAGCTTTTCGGTATGCAGATACAGCCGGTGAACATAATGTCGGCGCTGTCGGGCGCGTATCTCGACCTTTACGGCGCAAAGCTCGCGCGCTCCGCGGGAATGTCGCCGGACGAGGCCGCGCCGCTGCTCGGGTTTTACGGCGGCAGAGTGTGGGCGCTGAAAAACAAGATATTCCCCGCGGTAACGAACCTCGGGCTGGAGTATCTCCGCGATACCGTGCAGGTGCTGTTCGATGCCGATATCGAGATGAAATCGTCGGCCGTGGACAACCGCACTATCATCGAGGAAACAGTCACAAGGCTGTTTATGGGCAGGGAAAAGCAGAGGCGGAGCAATGTCGGATACCGGTAATAAAATAAAGCTTTCGATGCCCGTCATTGTCGAGGGAAAATACGACAAGATAAAGCTCGAAAGCATAATAGACGGCATAATAATCACCACGAACGGTTTTTCCATAGCCCACGACAAGGGAAAGCTCGCGCTGATACGGCGGTACGCGAAGGAACGGGGAGCGGTGATACTCACCGACAGCGACGGGGCGGGCTTCGTCATACGGAATATGCTCAAAAGCCGTCTCGGCGGCGTGAAGCTCATAAATGTGTATATCCCCGACGTTTTCGGGAAAGAGCGCCGCAAGCGTGAGCCTTCCAAAGAGGGCAAGCTCGGCGTCGAGGGCATAGACAAGGAAGTGCTGCTGAAAGCGCTTCGTGACGCGGGAGTTACCGATGACGGCGAGATCCGCGCCCCGTGGATAGACAAGCGGCGGCTGGTCGAGGACGGGCTGTCCGGCGGAGAGAACAGCTCCGCGCTGCGAAAAGCGCTGTGTGAGCGGCTGGGGCTCCCGGAGCGGATAACGGCGAAGGGACTGCTCGACGCGCTCAACACGCTTTACAGTGAGGAGGAATATTCCGCCGCGCTTGCGGTCGTTATTGACAAATCCTGCAAAATGTGATATAATGATAATGGCCTGATGCCGCCAAACGCGCGGCAAGCCTTATCACTGTCGGACACCACGACCGAAAGGACGATCGTATGGTAGGATCCAAAGCATGGGACTGGGAGAACATAAAAAGCGAGTCGTGGCTCAAGCCCTCGGAGGAGAGCTTCTACTACGCCGAAAAATGGCGCGGCGAGGGGCGCGAAAGGCTCCTTGACCTCGGGTGCGGCCTCGGGCGGCATTCGATACTGTTTGACTCGAAGGGCTTCAAAGTCACCGCTATCGACCTGTCGGAATACGGCGTGAAAAATCTGCGCGAGTGGCAGAAGCGAAACGGCACGGATTTCCGCACGGTGGTCGGCGACATGAAGCACCTCCCGTTCGCGGACAACGCGTTTGACTGCATTTACTCCTACCACGTTATGACGCATACGGACACCGAGGGCATCAGACAGATAATGAGCGAGGTACACCGCGTTCTGAAGCCCGGCGGCGAGATATATTTCGATCTGCTGTCGAAGCGCGCGTGGCATTTTGTGGAGCAGCAGGGCGAGCGTATAGACGATAACACGATACGCTTTGTGGGCGGAGCCGAGGACGGCATACCGCACTTTTTCACCGACGAGGCGGGGATAAGAGATCTTCTGCGGGATTTCGACATTAATGTGCTGCGGCACGTTGAAACGCTCAAAACACCGCTTTACAACGCGACCGGCGCACACTGGTTCGCCGAGGCGGACGCCGTGAAGGATTATGTGAAGCCGGATTATTCCGATATAATAGGCAGGACGGTCAGCGGCAGGATAGACAGGCCTCTGGGAAGTGCGCACCCGCGCATACCGGATATGATATATACCGTGAATTACGGTTACGTTGACGGCGTGTTTGCCGGAGACGGCGCTGAACAGGACATTTACCTGCTCGGCGAGGATAAGCCGGCGGAGACGTTTACCGGAAAGGTCATCGCCGTGTGGCACAGATACAATGACATCGAAGACAAGTGGATAGTTTCCGCGGACGGTAAAGACCGCTCCGACAGTGAGATCGCGGAGGCTATCGCGTTTCAGGAAAAATACTTTGATGGGGAGCTGTTCAGATGAAAAAAATACTGATAATCACAACAGGCGGCACCATAGCTGGAATGAACTCCGCGCTGGGGCTCGCTCCGAAGCTCAAGGGTGAAATGCTGATACCCAAGCTCGACGGTATCGAAACGACGATACTCGACCTGTATTCGATAGACAGCACGGACGTGAATCCGGTACACTGGAGAAGGCTGTATAATGCCGTTACGGAGAACCTGCCGGACTATGACGGCATCATAATCCTCCACGGCACGGACACTATGGCATACACCGGCGCGGTGCTCTCGTTCACCGTTGATACCGACAAGCCCGTCATACTTACCGGCTCGATGCTTCCCCCGGACGCACCCGGCAGCGACGCGCAGCAGAATATACAGTTCGCGGCGCTCGTTGCGGCGGGCGGTATGTACAGAGGCGTTCACCTCGCGTTCGCCAACCGCATAATAAACGGCGCTGACATAGTTAAGGTGAGGAGCCACGACAAGGACGCCTTCCGCAGCTTTGCGGGATTCGTCCCGACAAAGAAGTACGCTTTCCCGAAGCGAAACGGCAAGCTTCCCGCTGTTATCAGGCTCTCGCCGTTCACTTACGGCCTTGACCTTTCCATAACGGCAGAGGACCGTGCGGGCGTGGTCATCGAGACATACGGCGCGGGCGGCATTCCCGACAACGAGATCACATTTGTTATCTCGGAGCTTTCAAAATATATGCCTATCGTTGTGACCACCTCCTGTCTTGGCGGCACCGATCTCGGCAGATATGAGGTCGGCAGACGCGCACTGGACTGCGGAGCTATCGAGGGCGACAAGCGCTCCACGGAATGTGCTGCGGTGGAGATGTGGCTGAGAGCGAACCAGTGAGTTTATGCATTTTTTACATATTGCACTTGCAAAAATCGACATTTGTCTTAAAAATGCCGATTTTTTTGTATTTTGTTGACAAAAAAGACAGGGTGGAATATAATTGTATTTGTCGGAAGCTGTCCGCCGGCACATAAAAAGAATATAAAACGCGCATTGCTCTTGACAAATGCGCGGCTTCGGTGTATAATATAGATACAGATAATTCGGGGCGGACGCAAAGGCGGCTTGCTCCCGGAGCTTATGGTAATTTTCTAAGAAATGACCACCGTTGCCGGCGAAGCAAGACGGTGGTTACTTCTTTTTAACGAGAAGATGTATGATGACGTTTTGCAGCCATGACATCATATAATACAGGTTCAACTGTATTATATGAAGCAGTTCGGCAAAATACTGCCACATCCGCCTCACCCTCCCTTCATAGCCTCTGCCAACGTTTCACCGTTGATTGGAGCTGCGGGAGCGAGAGAAACCACCTTATTTTGCGACACTGGTCGCGTATTAAATTTTAACACGGATCTTAAAACCCCTTAGACGGTCGCCCGTCATATATAAATATACCACATTTATACCACATTCCGGCAGGTTTGTCAACCGCCTGCCGCCGTACAAGGAGAAAGCTATGACAAAAGACAGAGCATCGAGCGAGATAACGCTCAGCAACAAAAGCAATCTGCTCGAGCAGGACCCCTATGAATACGAGCTGCAGGACGTCCCGGAGCCTGAGCTGTTCCGCGAGATGTTCCCATATACCGAGGTGCCGAAGATAGCCTACAACTACCGCAGAGTGCCTATGAATATGCCCGATAAGATATACATCACCGACACGACGTTCCGCGACGGTCAGCAGTCCAGAGCGCCCTACACCACCGAGCAGATGGTGCATATCTACAAGCTGCTCCATAAGCTCGGCGGAAAGAACGGCATAATCCGCCAGACCGAATTCTTCGTGTATTCCGAGAAGGACCGCAAGGCGCTCGAGCAGTGTATGGAGCTGGGATATGAGTTCCCCGAGATAACGACGTGGATACGCGCCACAAAGTCGGATTTCGCGCTCGTCCGCGATATCGGCATAAAAGAGACCGGCATACTCGTGAGCTGCTCGGATTACCATATTTTCAACAAAATGGGGCTTTCCCGTAAGCAGGCGCTCGATAAGTACATCGGCATAGTCTCCGACGCGATAGATGCCGGACTGCGCCCCCGCTGCCATTTCGAGGATATCACCCGCGCGGATTTCTACGGCTTCGTGGTACCGTTCGCAACGGCGCTCATGCGGCTCTCCGAGCAGAGCGGCATACCGATAAAGATAAGAGCCTGCGACACTATGGGCTACGGCGTTCCGTACCCCGGAGTAGCGCTCCCGAGAAGTGTTTCCGGCATCATCTACGGCTTGCAGCACTACGCGGGAGTTCCCTGCGAGATGCTCGAATGGCACGGTCACAACGACTTCTACAAGGGCGTGGTGAACGCTTCCACCGCATGGCTGTACGGCGCGCAGGCAGTCAACTGTTCACTGCTCGGCATAGGCGAGAGGACGGGCAATGTCCCGCTTGAAGCAATGGTGTTCGAATACGCGCAGCTCCGCGGCGATTTCGGCGGAATGGAGCCCCGCGTGATAACCGAGATAGCCGACTATATCGTCAAGGAGACAAATTACGACCTCCCGCCGATGACTCCGTTTGTCGGCAGGAATTTCAACCTTACCCGTGCGGGAATACACGCGGACGGGCTTCTGAAAGACCCCGAGATATACAACATCTTCGACACCGACACGATACTCGGCAGACCGCCGCTCGTTGCGGTGAGCAACGTCTGCGGGCTCGCGGGGATCGCGCTCTGGATAAACAACTACTACCGTCTGCCGCCCGAAAAGGCCGTGAACAAGAAGGAGCCCTTCATCGCGAAGATAAAGGAATGGATAGACGCGCAGTACGACGCGGGGCGTATAACCGTTATCTCCGACGAGGAAATGATCGCGCAGATAAAGCTCCACGGCGGAGATTTTCTCGAGCGCATTTCGAAATGACGGCACAACAACAGCGAGGAAGAAAGAATGGCAAAAAGCGATAACAAGCTGAGCAAGGCGATATCGTGGCTCACACTTATTTATTTCATCATACTGTTCGGAGAACGCATGCAAAGTATTATCCGCATAGTTACGGTGGGCGCGTCGGAGTTCTTCACTACGGGCTTTGACACCTTCGCCAACATCACTGTCAGCGCCTCGCTCACAGCGACCTTAGTTATGCTGCTGTTCTTTAACAGGCGGTTCTGGCAGTCGCTCACGAACGGCAGTGTCCGTGCCGACTACTCAATGATGTCGATAACGGCGGGAGTCGCGCTGATAGGCGGTATGATACACACGGAGTTCACCATAGCGCCGATACAGTTCGCGGCCTACGGCGCGCTTATCGCGGCAATGGTGATCCGCACGGCAGAGTTGGCTCCCGGGGCTCGCGACAAATTCAAGCTATGGTATTCGCTCGCGTTCCTTACCGTGTTCTCAATGGCGATACCCGTTATGTACCATTCCTACGCCGGTATCGCGACGATATATCATTTCATCGCGGCAATGACGGTGTTCACGCTGGTCGGCTGCTTCATGGTGCTGATGAGGAGGCTGTTCACCGGGAACGGCGAGGATCTTCTTTCGCTGCAGACCGTTATGGCCACGGTGGTACTCGACGCGGTGCTGATAGTCATGCGCCGGGACGAGGAGATAAATTGGTTCGCGCTGATATTCGCGGCGCTGACCCTGCTTATATTCATCGTCGGCAGGATCGCATTCAGAATAAGGTCAAAGTAACGTAATGACCCCTACGGCATATAATGAAGTGTGGCAGCTGTCACACTTCATTTTGCTTTAAGGAGGCTATGTTATGGCAACTTTCTATAATCAGGCTACGCTGACCTACAACAACACGACCGTCAGCTCCAACATCGTGTCCGGAGAGATAACGGAAGCTCTCACCGCGGCAAAGACCGCCGTTTCAGATTCTTACAGCGCCGGCGGAACGATAACCTACGCGGTATCGCTCGTGAATACGGGGAGCACCGAGCTTACCGGCATCACGCTCACCGACGATCTCGGCGCATACGAGGCCGAGGGGACTTCCTACACCCCGCTCACCTATGAGGACGGCTCCGCCGAGCTGTTCGTGAACGGCGTGCTGCAGCCCGCTCCCGCAGCGGTCACGACCTCCCCGCTCGTTTTCTCCGACATCGTGATACCCGCGGGCGGGAATGCCGTTATCATATATCAGGCCGCGGCAAACGAGTTTGCACCGCCGGATACGGGCTCTGTCATCACCAACACCGTGACCGCCGCAGCGGGCGGGAATACAGTCACCGCGACAGCGACCGTTCCCGTTGAGGACGAGGCCGTCCTGAGCATTTCCAAGTCCCTCTCCCCCACCGAGGTGACCGGAAATTCTCCGATAACCTACGGCTTTATGATACAGAACACCGGCAATACCGCGGAGAGCGCGGCGGTCATCACCGACACCTTTGACCCCGTCCTCACCGATATCACCGTTACCTTCAACAGCGAGAAGGCGGCTGCGACGGGCTACACTTACGATGAGCAGACGGGCGTGTTCGCGACGACCGCGGGAGCCTTTACCGTGCCCGCGGCGACCTTCACCCGCGACCCCGTTACGGGCGCATACGCCACCGTTCCCGGGACAGCTTATATCACCGTGACCGGTACTCTGTAAGCCTTCGGGGAAGCCGTCCCAATAACAGCGGGACCCGCCCGGTCGGTTGACCCGGCGGGTCTTTTTCGCCGGTGTGGAGCGGCGAGGCCGATGTGCAGTGGTTTCTTTTCGCCCGCAAGAAGTATTGTGCCTCTTTTGCAGGTCCCTGCCGGCGTGGCGACCTACTTTCCGTCCGAAGCGACGGAGAAGTATGGCGTCTCGTACCGAGCCGCTAAAGGGCGCGTATCGCCGTCTTGTCAAAGAAG
>JAFTAG010000011.1 GCA_017458655.1 Ruminiclostridium sp.
CTTTTCGCCCGCAAGAAGTATTGTGCCTCTTTTGCAGGTCCCTGCCGGCGTGGCGACCTACTTTCCGTCCGAAGCGACGGAGAAGTATGGCGTCTCGTACCGAGCCGCTAAAGGGCGCGTATCGCCGTCTTGTCAAAGAAGGTTGCGGGAGTGAAGTAAATATAGGATAAAATGCTGTTCGTAAAGTGCTGTGTGTGTAAGAAAGAACCGGTGCAGGCAACCTCTTTGACGAGACGGCGACGGAATTAAGCGGGAAAGCTCCGATTTATCGCTGTCGCGCTCACATCGGGGTACTCCCCATACATCGGGTCAATGTTGTGAAGAACACGCTTGTATCTGCGGTCGGGTCGGGCGCTCGGCTCGACGAGGGAATGGGTGACTTCTTGAGGCGGGCTGTGTTGTGCTGTCCGAATGCGCACAATTCCGCAATAGGAGCAGGTTCTATAAATCAAATTGCGAAGCCAATACAGTTTTTTCGAAAGGAAGAGAGGGGTTCGGGGAGAGAGGGGAAACCTTTCTTCCAAGAAAGGTTTCCTCTCTTTCCCCGTCTCGAGCGTCAGCGACTCTCTCTGCTCGCGTGAAAATTTCGTGAAAAGGCTTGATATTTTTTGCGAAATGTGATATAATATCTCTATGTAGTTATGAAAGCTGGGATCGGGAATGATAAATATTGCGATAGACGGGCCTGTGGGCTCCGGAAAAAGCACGGTGGCGCGTGAATGCGCGAAACGGCTCGGCATCATGTATGTCGATACGGGCGCTTTGTATCGCACCTGCGCACTCTTCTGCGAGCGCAGCGGCGTGGAGATAATCCCCGAAAACGAGGCGGCTATCGCGGAGCTTCTCGAAACCGGGCTGAAACTTGACATCAAAATAACAGACACCGTCCAGCACGTTTACATCAACGGCGAGGACGTTTCCGACGATATACGCACGGGCGCCGCGGGAATGGCCGCGAGCAAGGTGTCCGCGCTTCCCGCCGTGAGGAAATACCTCCTCGGCACACAGCTCGACCTCGCCAAGCACAACAGCGTCATTATGGACGGCCGCGACATCGGCACAGTGATACTGCCGAACGCCGATTTAAAAGTATTTATGTCCGCAAAGCCCGAGGTGCGCGCAAAACGCCGCTACGACGAGCTTATCGCAAAGGGTGAGAATGTCACCTTCGACGAAGTCCTCGCAGACGTGAACAAGCGTGACTATCAGGACACCCACCGCGAGACCGCGCCGCTGAAACAGGCCGATGACGCGGTATTGCTCGACACCTCGGAATTAGATCTCGAGCAGACCGTCGATAGCGTGATAAAGCTTATCCGCGGTCTCGGCAAGCTTTGATAAGGGGTCGGAAAAATGTATCTTTTTCTCAGATTTTGCTTATCTGTCGTTTTTCACATAAAATACGGGATCCGCGTGATGAACAAGGGGAATATCCCCGACCTGAAAGGCGGCTACATAATCGCCTGCAACCACCAGTCCAACCTCGACCCGCCTATGGTGGCGGCTGTCGTAAAAGGCAAGTTCTCGTTCATCGCGAAGGAGGAGCTTTTCCACAAGCATTGGTTCATCACCTTTGTCATCAAGCACTGCGGAGCATTCCCGGTAGCGCGCGGGGCGGGGGATGACGCGCCCATAAAGACCTCCGTGGAGTGCATCGAAAAAGGCCGCATACTCGTGATATTCCCCGAGGGAACGCGCTCGAAGGACGGCGTTATAGGCCGTATGAGGTCGGGCGTGGTACTGATAGCCTCAAAAGCCAACGCACCCGTGCTCCCCGTCTGCATACGCTACATCAAGCACAAGAACAAGAAGCGCGTGGTCGTGAATTTCGGTGAGCTGATACCGCAGGAGGATATCCGCATAGACGAGGACGACCGCAAAAGTATGCGAAATGCCGCAAAACGTATAGGCTCGGCGATAACAGAGCTTCAGAAGGAGCTTTACGACGCAACGGGCGACCCTGTTCCCGCAAAGCCCGAAAAGTCCGGCAAAACGGACACGGACAGTGATGAATGAGCTTATAGTCGCAAAGACCGCGGGGTACTGCTTCGGGGTAACACGAGCCGTCAGAACTGCCTGCGAAGCGGCCAAAGCTCACGGAACGGTGTATTCGCTCGGCGAGCTTATACATAACTCCGAGGCGGTCGAGGAGCTTCGCTCAAAGGGCGTTATCCCCGTAAACTCACCGGAGGAAGCGCAGGGCTGCATAGTTATCCGCAGTCACGGCGTTCCGAGAGCGGCATGCGAGCGGATAGAAAAGCTCGGGCTGGAATGCGTTGACGCGACCTGCCCCTATGTCGCAAGGATACACGCTATAGTCGATGAAAACTCCCGTGAAAGCGACGTTTTGGTCGTCGGCGACAGGAACCACCCCGAGGTCATCGGGATTACCGGTTTCGCGAACGGCGAGGTCAGAGTAGTATCGAGCACGGAAGAAATAGAAGCACTTGCAAATTCGGATAAAATCTTTGGTGCAAAATCACTTATTGTCGTTGCTCAAACCACGTTTGATATGTGCAAATGGACGGATTTGCAAAAAAATATCAAAAAACACTATACAAATACTAAAATTTTTGATACAATATGTAGAGCTACATATGACAGACAGCACGAGGCGGAGGAGCTCTCAAAGCAGTGTGATGCCGTGATAATAGTCGGCGGAGCGCACAGCAGCAACACACGAAAGCTCGCCGATATCTGCGCAAAGCACTGCACGGCATTGTTCGCCGAGAACGCGGAGCAGCTCGTCAGCCGTCACAAGGACGTTATAAAGCGCCTTTTATCATCTTCAAATGATGTTAAAATAGGAATTACAGCAGGAGCTTCGACCCCTGCATATATAATTAAGGAGGTTCATAGAACTATGAGCGAGATCATCAAAGATGAAGCTGTGGATGCTGAATTCATGGCCGCACTCGACCAAATGGAGAGAGTGAGAGTATATACAGGGCAAAGGGTCAAGGCTACCGTCGTCGCTGTAAATAAGACGGAAGCGGTTGTGGATATCGGCACAAAGCATTCGGGCTACATACCCGCGGAGGAGCTTACCGCCGATCCGAGCGTATCTCCCGAGGACGCCGTTAAAGTCGGCGACGTTATCGACTGCGTCGTTACAAAGATAAACGATGCCGAGGGCTTTGTTTACCTTTCCAAAAAGCAGGTCGATGCACAGGCAGGTATGGAGAAGATCGTCAAGGCGAAGGAAGAGAACTCCACCGTCGAGGGTACCGTTACCGCAGTCGTAAAGGGCGGCGTTATCGTTACCAGCAAGGACGGCGCGAGAGTGTTCGTTCCCGCGTCGCAGTCCGGCGTTCCGAGAAACGGCAAGCTCGAGGATATCCTCAAGAAGGAAGTCGGCTTCAAGGTAATCGAAGTCAACGAGGGCAGAGGCAGAGTCGTCGGCTCTATCAAGGCAGCCGAGAGAGAAGCCAACGATGCCGTCAAGGCTAAGTTCTGGGAAGAGCTCGAGGTCGGTAAGAAGTTCGTCGGCGAAGTCAAGTCTATGGAGAGCTACGGCGTGTTCGTCGATCTCGGCGGAGTTGACGGTATGGTGCACCTCACCGAGCTCACTTGGAACAGAGTTAAGCACCCCAAGGAAGTCGTAAATATCGGCGACAAGCTTGAAGTTACCGTAAAGAGCTACGACCCCGAAAAGAAGCGTGTTTCCCTTACCGCAAAGAAGCCCGAGGACAATCCGTGGACAAAGTTTATGAATGAGTTCGCGGTGGGCGATGTCATCAAGGTACAGGTCGTTTCCATCACGCCTTTCGGCGCGTTCGCACAGATAATCCCCGGCGTTGACGGACTTATCCACATTTCGCAGATCGCGCTCGAGAGAGTTACCAACGTTGCGCAGGTGCTCTCCGTAGGTCAGATCGTTGAAGCGAAGATCACCGAGATCGACGAGGAGAAGTCGAGAGTTTCCCTCTCTATCAAGGCTCTGCTCGAAGGCGGCTCCGATGATGCCGACGACGACGCGGACGAGGCTCCCGCAGAGGAATAATTGCGGTCTTTCCGCTTTATGATCAACAAAAACTCCCGCGTAGAACGAACGCGGGAGTTTCTTTGTCTGCCGCTCAGATGTTCAGCGGCGGTATTTTCGTGATATCGAAGGGGGTCTCCTGATAAACGACAAAATTCAGCCAGTTGGAATACATAAGGCTCGCGGCGGCGCGCCATACGAACGGCGGGGTCTTTTCCGGGTCGTCGTCCGGGAAGTAGTTATAGGGCAGACCCACATCGGTGAGGCCTTTTTCTTTATCCCTGAGATATTCCTTTTTGAGCGTATCGCGGTCGTATTCGCCGTGGCCGGTAATGAATATCTGTCTGCCGGTCTTGTCGGCGACCGCATACACTCCCGCAATATCGGAATACGCGAGCAGGGTGAGCTTCGGGCAGCTCCTGATATCCTCGGCGGCTACCTCGGAATGGCGGGAATGCGGGACATAGAACACATCGTCGAAGCTTTTGAACATCGGGTGGTTGGGGTTCGCGAACTTGTGCGGGAATACCCCGAACATCTTCTTTTCGAGGTTGCGTTTTTGTATGCCGTAGTGGTAGTACAGCCCCGCGAAGGCTCCCCAGCAGATGTGCATACAGGAGAACGCGTGTGATTTCGACCACTCCATTATCTCGCAGAGCTCGTTCCAGTAGGTGACGTCCTCGAACTCGTATTTTTCAACGGGCGCGCCGGTGATTATGAGAGCATCGAAATACTCGTTCCTTATCTCGTCGAACGTCTTGTAGAACATATCAAGGTGCTCTATGGCGGTGTGGCGGGAGATGTGCGTCTCCGTGCGCAGGAGCGTTATATCCACCTGCAGCGGGGAATTGCTCATAAGGCGCAGAAGCTGCGTCTCCGTCTCGATCTTTACCGGCATAAGATTGAATATCGCGGCTCTCAGCGGGCGTATATCCTGTGAAAGAGCGCGCTCGCTCGGCATAACGAAGATGTTCTCGCTTTGCAGGACTCTGAACGCGGGAAGCCCGCTCGGTATGTTTATCGGCATGGTTGCCTCCTGTTTTTCCCGCCTTCGGCGGGGCAGTTTATGAGTCTACGCCGAATATGGCGTACAGGTTTTATGATAACCGTTATTATACCATATTTTTTACTATAAATCAATGATATTTTTAAAATTTGCACCGAATGCACAAAAATTCTTGCATTTTTCAGACTTTTGTGATATAATAAAATGTATATTTGCGCTCCGTGGAATGATAATAACACAAGACACCCCAAAAAGTCCACGGAGGGCGAAAAAATGTGCAGCGAAAATGAAAAAGACAGACAGCGGTGTGATGACGACCCCGCCGAGGAAGCGGACAACGGTATCGTCGCGGCGGCCAATGCCGACCACCTGATACACTGCCTCACGGTGATAGGCGAGATAGAGGGGCATTATATCCTCCCGCCGCAGAACAAGACCACCAAGTACGAGCACGTCATCCCCGCGCTTGTCGCTATCGAGCAGGACAAGTCCATCGAGGGGCTGCTGATGATATTAAATACCGTCGGCGGCGATGTCGAGGCGGGGCTTGCTATCGCGGAGCTTATCGCGAGTATGGAAACGCCTACCGTTTCGATAGTCGTGGGGGGCGGGCATTCCATAGGCGTTCCGCTCGCGGTATGCGCAAAACGCAGCTTCATCGTTCCCACGGCGACAATGACGATACACCCGGTAAGAATGAACGGGCTGGTGCTCGGGATACCGCAGACGCTGTCGTACTTCGACCGAATGCAGGACAGGATAACGAGCTTTGTTACGCGCAATTCCCGCATTTCGGCGGAGCAGTTCCGGGCGCTTATGATGAAAAAGGACGAGCTGGTAATGGACGTAGGTTCGGTGGTCGATGGCGAAACGGCCGTGTCCCTCGGGCTCATCGACCGGCTCGGTGGGCTTTCCGACGCGATAAAATGTCTGTATGACCTCATAGACGAGCGAAATGAGCGCGAAAACGACTCCCCGGGAGGCGAAAACGTATGCTGATACATTCTATCGTGAGCCTTTCGGACATATTCTATAACAGTGACGAAATTGCCAAGCCCGCCGTATATAGGCGGGTGGGCGGCGGCATCGTCGAGACGGACGGCGAAAAGGTGATACGTCTGATATCTACCGACCCGCGGCAGTTCCTCGACAAAAGATATACACCGGGGAGCCCGCTGAAATAGCGGCTTCCCGACATTCCCGCGCCGTCGGGAAAATGCGGAAAAGGAAGCTTATATGAACGAATACATAGAAATAGTGATACAAGGCGTGATACAGGGTCTGACGGAATTCCTGCCCGTATCGAGCTCCGGCCACCTTTCCGTGGCGCAGCATTTTATGAATATACAGGACGCGGGAATGCTCACCTCCGTGGTGCTGCACCTCGGAACGCTTCTCGCGGTGTTCGCGGCGTTTTGGGGACGGATATGGGGAATGATAAAGGAATTCTTCAAATCTATCGCCGACATCTTCCGCGGGCGCTTCAAATGGTCAACGATGAACGACGACCGCAGGATGATGTGCGCCGTTATCATCGCGACGCTGCTGTTGGTGCCGTTTGCGCTTGTCAAGGACTTCTTCACCTACCCCGCGACGGACGGCGACATCATCTTCGAGGGCTGCGCGTTCCTGTTCACGTCGCTGGTGCTGATACTGTCGGACGCCTGCGTGAAGGGCACGAAGACCGGCAAGGATATCCGCGCGAGGGACGCGCTCACGGTAGGACTTTTTCAGGTGATAGCGCTGTTCCCGGGCGTGAGCAGGTCGGGAAGCACCGTATCCGCAGGGCTGTTCTGCGGGCTTGCGCGTGAAACGGCGGTGGCGTTCTCCTTTATCCTCGGCATTCCCGCGATACTCGGGAGCGCTGTGCTCGAAGCGAAGGACGTAATAGGCACGGACGTGCAGCTGAACCTTCCCGTTCTCGCGGTGGGAGCCGTTACCGCGGCGGTAGTGGGCTTTGCGTGTATAAAGCTTGTGCAGCTTATAATCAAACACGACAAATTCAAGATATTCGGGATATATACGCTGCTGCTGGGTCTCGCCTGCATAGGCGTGGGGATATACGAGGCCGTTACAGGGGAGCGGTTGACCGTAATGTGATATTTTGTCCGTATAACACAGTTCATTATTCGGAAACAATAAACAGTGAATAATGAACAGTGAACAGTGAACAGTTGTGGTGCGGCTTCGCCGCGATTTGAATCGTGACGAGACTTGAAAGCTGCGTTCCCGACGATCTCTGTCGGGTTTCCCGGCTGTTAAAGGCTATATTCTGCAACTTGAATAATCATAAGTGCAAATTTCGCACTATCCGAAAATAAATACACTACGCTTTCGCTTCCTTTGTCGTACAAAGGAAGTAGTGAGGGAGTTTGAGGGAGAGGCAACGCCTCTTCCTCATAGCGCATATGTGCTTCTGTGAAGCACTAGCGCAGTCTCGAGCGCAGCGACTATCTCACTCAAAGGAGATCTGAACTACAATGGCTGAAAGGAAGAAGGCTTCGGCAGCGGCCGCGGACAAGCGGAAGGCCGAGCTGATGATGGCGAACAAGAAGCGCCGGCATACTATATCTATCATAATGTTTGCGGCGGGGCTGCTTATGCTGCTGCTTGCGATAATCGGCAACTCGGCCGCGGAGAGCCCGTCTGCGTGGGACCACATACACGCGTTTTTACACGGCCTTTTCGGGATAACGGCGTATCTTGTGGGGCCGGTGCTCATGTACATAGCGGTGATGATATCGGCCGATCTGACGCGGGCGACCGTAGCAAAACGTATGGTGCAGCTGATGCTGTTTCTGCTGCTGCTGAGCGCTGCGGCGCAGGTCATATTTGTCGGCACTACCGGCGACCCGAGCGCGGCGGACAAGAGCCTCGGCGCAACTATCGCCTACCACTACGACAAGGGTAAGGAGCTTTCCGGCGGCGGAGTTATCGGGCTGCTGCTCGGAATACCGCTTCTGATGTTCGGGCAGGTCGGGGCTGTGATAATCCTCGCGCTCATCGCGTTTGTCGCTGTAATGGTCATCTCCGACAAATCGCTCGGCGACCTGTTCGGCGCGATGAAAAAGCCCGC
>JAFTAG010000068.1 GCA_017458655.1 Ruminiclostridium sp.
AATACCGCGCAGTATCGCTTCTGCCTGATAATGGCGGGCTATCCCGAGCCCATGGACGAGATGCTGGGCATGAACGCGGGTCTTGCGAGCCGTTTCGGTGTTTCAAACATACTTACGATAGACGACTACACCCCCGACATACTGGAGGGGATATTCAAGAAGAACTGCGCGAAGGAGGGTTACAGCTTTGATGATGAGGTCTCATCGCTGCTTACGCTGTTTTTCACCAATCTTTATCAGCAGCGCGACCGTGCGAATTTCGGCAACGCCCGTGATGCAGTTGCGATAGCGAAAGATGTGAAGATGAAGTCCTCTCTGCGGGACGATGAAGCGCGTATCATCACGAAGGCCGATTTCGGCGTGTACGGGAAGTATTTCGAGAAGCACGGCGCAAACTCGATCGACGAGATTTACGCGAAGCTTGACAAGTACGTCGGGCTGGATTTCGTGAAGAAGATGTTCGAGGACGTGCGCTACGAACTGCTTGACGCGGAGGACTGCAAGCGACGCGGTATAGCGCCGGAGGTCTATCCCGACCACTACATCTTTGCGGGCAATCCAGGCACCGGCAAGACCACGGTGGGGAAGATGCTCGGCGAATTCTATCACGTTATGGGTGTCATGGGCGGCGCGGAGACTATGTTCGTTGACGCGTCCGAGCTCATCGGCAGCCACGTCGGGGACTCCGCAAAGCGTATCAATGACAAGATACAGGAGGCTGTAGATCACAACGCCGTCCTGTGCATAGACGAGGCGTATCAGATAGCGGACAGCGCCTACGCCTCCGAGATAGTGGGCGCAATGATGACGCGTATGACGGAGAATGCCGCCGACCTCAAAATGATATTCTGTATGTATTCCAACCGGGTAGAGGACTTCTTAAAGCTCAACGCGGGGCTTGCAAGGCGCGTTCGTGTCGTGAATTTCCCGGACTACACCCCCGCACAGCTCACGATGATATTCGACAAGATGATCGAGGCGCAGGGCAGGACGATAAACGATGAAGCGCACCGCCTTGTCTCGCTGATAATGGAGTACAAGTACAATACGCGCACTGACAGCTTCGGCAACGCGGGCGATGTGAAGAACTTCGTCAACGACATGCGAAAGAAGCTGCTGCGCCGCGTGAGCAACACCGCCGACCCCGCCGTGAACAAGTACGAGTACACGAAGGAGGACATTCCCGACGATATGCTCGGGGCGATAAAGGATATGATCTCGCCGCGGACGTTCGAGGATATAATGCGTGAGCTCGACGAGCAGATCGGGCTTTCCGAGGTGAAGGACATCATATACCGGAAGCGCGAGGAGCTTGTCTATGCGCAGAAGAGCGGCCGCTCGACCTACGACATAATGCCGGGGTATTACTTCTTCGTGGGAAATCCCGGCACCGGCAAATCCACCAGTGCGAAGCTGTTTGCCGAGTGTCTGCGCAATCTCGGCATAGTAAAGACCGACAATTTCTACAACTGCACCGCAAAAGACCTGATAGGACAGTATGTCGGTGAAACGGACAAGAAGACCTACGAGCTGCTGAAAAAGTCGATAAACGGCGTATTGTTCATCGACGAGGCGTACAGCCTTTCCTACGCGGACGACCACGGCAGCAATACGGGCTATAAAAAGGAAGCACTCGAGCAGCTCATAGCGTTTATGGACGACCCCGACCACCGCAGGCGCTGCTGCATAATCCTCGCGGGCTACGAGAAGGATATGCAGGGGCTGTACCGCTCGAACAGCGGTATGCGCTCGCGTATCGAGGAAGTGCATTTCCGCGACTACTCGCCGGAGGAGATGTACCGTATATTCGCGCTGTTCTGCAAAAAAAGCGGCCTCAAAATCTCCGACGGGGTAGAGCAATATTACACCCCTGTCTTCGCGAAAATGGCGGATCGTGAGTATTTCTCAAACGGGCGCACAGCGCGCACTGTCTGCGAAAAGACCGCGGCAAATCTCCGCCGCCGCGTAGTTCGTTCGGAGAATATCACCGGAGAGGCGGCAAGCACGATCACGCTCGAAGACGTCCTGACCGAGCGGGAATGCCTCGCTATCGTGTCAGACAGCTGAGAGCGCAGAGAGCACAGAGAGCACAGAGGTCGCTGACGCTTGAGAGAAACGCTGACGCGTTTGGGGGAGAGGAAACCTTTTGTGAACAAAAGGTTCTCCTCTCCCCCAAGCCCCCTCTCTTTCCAAAAAACTTTGCTGGCTCCGCATTTAGATTTCAGAGAGGCTGCGCCTATTGAAAGATTTCGATAAAGCAGGGGCTCTGCCATGAGCAGGGCTCTTGCTTTTTATTCGCCCCCGCGGGCAAGCGCCCGAAGCGATCCGCGCGGGCAAGCGCCCGAAGCGATCCGCGTCAATAGTTTCAGCTAATGGCAGTCACCTGCCCGCGCCGCAAGTCTTGCTTTTTATTCGCCCCCGAGGCCACAGACTTACAAGTCTTCACAAAGGCAGGTCGTGGTGCGATGTGCTATAATTGCAGGTGCGACGGGGAGGGGCAGAATGTCTTGCTTCCCACCCTGCCCCGTCGGCAGCGCCGTACAGCACATCGCAATCCTGTTGTCAATGGGAGGCTCCGAAAAAAATTTTTCCACAGATAACAGAGGAAAAATTATTTTTGGACACCCTTGACAACAGGATAACGACCGGTCAACAGGAGCAGAATTATGTAAAAATTATGAATTTTTCGGTTATTGCTTGAAATTCTGTTTAATTTATGCTATAATAAGACAGAGCCCGAACCGCACATTTTACAGGAGGTAATGTAAATGAGAAAATTTATAAAGAGTATAATTTCAGCAGCCGCAGCGGCCGCTGTGATCATAACTTCCGTCACACTGCCGAAAGGCGGCGTAGATATGGACATCTATGCCGACAAGGAGAATATCTCCGCGCTGCCGATAGGTGACGACCTCGAAGCGGCTCCGATAGAGCTTACCGGCGGCGAGCTTGACGCGATAGAGGACGGCGTTGACGCGGACTACGCGAAGGTAGAAGCGTATGACAAGGCGCACCCCAAGCTTTCCGTCAGCCCGCTTACGAGCATTGACCACACGAGCTACATATTCTACGATCAGATGTCTGCGGCGGAGAAGGTCTTATGGGATCAGCTCGCGACATACTGCGACAAGCTGCTGTGCAGCACCGTAAACCTCACGGAAAAGCATACCTATAACAGCCCCGGTAAGTCGTATGACGGCTTCACCATTTATTGCTATGCCGTGAACATAAAATACAACGGCAGCGCGATATCCAAGGACAGGGCCAAGAATATAGCCGAGCTGTTCGTTCACTGCAACCCGCAGTATTACTTCTGGTACAATGCGGCCTTCGGTACGAACAGTGCGGGCGATCCCGTTTTCAGCCTGTGGGCGATGAACGACTGCGCAAAGGCTTCTGACAGAAAGAAGTACGAGGAGCGTATCCTTGAAAAGACCGAGAGCTGGCTCGACCTGATTGATTCAAAGGAATCGGTATATGCGAAGGAGCTCGCTGTCTGCGATATCATAAAGGATAATATAGAGTACGACTACGGCGCGTACAACAAGACCGACCCCTACGACTGGCATGACCAGACGCTGCTCGGAGCTATGTATGACGAGCTGTGCGTATGCGCGGGATATGCGCAGACATTCACCTACCTGTGCAACGCCGCGGGCATAGACGCGTTCGCAGTGCGCAAATCGGGCGTTCACCGCTGGAACCGCGTAAACATCTACGGAACATGGTACGAGGTGGATACGACATGGTATGACACCTCCAAGGGCAACAAGAAGTGGCTCAACAAGTCGCATTCGTATATCCTTGCAAACGACAGCAACAACAGCCACGTTCTCACCACGACATATTACACGGGCTTTGTAACGCTCCCCGACTGTGTGGACGACACGGTCTATGTTGTCGGCGAGCTGGAGGTCACGACGCTCCCGAAGACAGAGTATTATGAGGGCGACAGGCTGAATGTCAGCGGCGGTATCGTTACCGCGACATTCACGAACGGCAATAAGATCACCGACAGGCTTGAAAACTGCACGGTCACGGGATTTGACTCCTCAAAGGCCGGGAAGGCCGAGGTCACCGTAAAGTACGAGGGCGCTTCGGCAACTTATCCGATAAATATCACCGCGCTCGAGGTAACGGGGGTAAAAATATCGAGCAAGCCGAGGACATCGTATACGCTCGGCGACAAGCTCGACCTCACGGGCGGAAAGCTCCTCGTTACATACAACAGCGGCTCGACAAAGACCATAAATATGACCGCCGATATGGTGAGCGGGTTCGATTCCTCCTCCGAGGGCGAAAGAACGCTCACGGTGACGTACTCCGGTTTTACGGTAACATACGGCATAAACGTGATGAAGGCGCCCGTTATACTCAACGGCAAGGCTTATACGGATGTTGACACCGCATTTGCGGACGCGAAGAATATGACCGGCGATGTCGAATTCGTGTTCAGCCAAAGCCTGACAGCGCTTAAGTCCGTCACGCTGCCGAAGAAGGCAAGCTCGATAACGCTCACGGCCGCTTCGGACGGTATAACGCTCACGCTGGGGAAGACCGCCTCGCTCACATTCGCGTGCCCCGTCACGATAGAGGATATCGTTATAAAGAACTCAAAGGGGCTGGCTATGCCGATAACGGCGAAAAAGAGCCTCGCACTTATCGGAACGACCGCGGGCAACGTAAAGGCCGCCGATGTCGCGGTGATCGAGGACACCACCGTAAACGGCAATTTCACCGCCTCCGGTAAGGCCGCCGCAGTGGTCTTTACCGACTCGGCGGTCACGGGAAATCTCACAGCGGCCGGCAGTCTCGAAATGCTCGGCGACTGCGCGGTAGGCGGCAAGCTCACGCCCAAGGGCAGGTTCCGCGCAAAGGGAACGCTCACGGTAATGAAGTGACGAACGGGAGGTACCGATATGAGATCATTGATAAGAAAGATCACGGCGGTCATCTGTTCGGCGGCGATCGCGCTGACGGCGGTGATGCTGCCGCAGAATGCCGTTTCGGACAGCTTTGACATAAAAGCGTCCGCAGATGATATTACAGGCCTTTACACCGGCGCCAAAAAGACTCCCGAGCCCGTGGAGCTTTCCGCGGAGGAGCTCGAGAGCATTTCCGAGGGCGTAAGGGCGGATTACGAAAAGGCGGAGACGATAACCGACTTAACGGTGAGCCCCTGCACGGGCTACGACCATTCCTGCAGCTATTACTACGACCAGCTCAGCACAAAGCAGAAAGCGCTCTGGGACGGTATCTGCGAGGCTTATGACACATTTCTCACGAGCACCGTTGACCTTACGAAGAGCTATACGTTCGGTGACGGCTTCAAGATGTACTACTGCAGCGACTATGTGCAGTACGACAGCTCGATAACCGACTCCGAGCTTAATGCGATATTCAACCTTATCCGCGACACCAATCCCCAGTATTACTTTATTTACAGCTATTCCTACGGCTCCTCCGGCGGCACGAAGTATTTCACGCCTACGGTAATATCCGACTGTGCGAAGTATTCCAACAGAAAAGCGTATCAGAGCGCGATAACCTCCAAGACCGACGAATGGCTCCCCAAGATAAACGCGAAGACTACGGTCATCGAGAAGGAGCTGTACATCTGCGACCTTATCAAGGACTATATCGAATACGACGATGATGCGCTGACGGACGACCCCGGCGACTGGCACGACCAGAGTCTTATCGGCGTCTTCTATGACAGGCTGGCGGTATGCGCGGGCTATGCGCACGCCGTGACTTACCTCTGCAACGCTGCGGGCATACCCTGCGTTGATATGGTCTATGAGGGCTGCCACGAGTGGAACAGGGTGAACCTGTACGGAACGTGGTACGAGACCGACGTGACGTGGTATGACACGGGCAAGAGCTCGCAGTGGCTCAATCGTTCCCACAGCAAGATAGTATCAATGGACGGTCAGAACGCACATACTGTCACCACAACGTATTACAACGCTCTCGGTGTAAGCTGTCCGCCCGCAGATGTTGACACCGTTTACAGTGTTAAGAGCATTTCCGTATCGGCGCTCCCCGCAAAGACCACCTATAAGGTGGGTGAAGTGCTTGACCTCACGGGCGGCAAGGTAACTGCCGCACTCAGCAGCGGCGGCACCTACACCTTCGATATGACCGCCTCGATGATAAGCGGGTTCAGCTCGGCGGCCGAGGGCACCAAGACCGTTACCGTCACATTCGACGGCAAAACGGCGACCTTCTCCGTGACCGTGGGAGGTTCGTCCTCATCTGTCGTCAAGAGCATAAAGATAACGACCTTCCCCAAGACAGGATATAAGATAGGTGAATCCCTCGACGTCAGCGGCGGTATCCTTCAGGTCACATACAATGACGACAGCGTCGAGACTATCCCGATGACCGCTTCAATGGTGAGCGGGTTCTCGACCGCGGCGGCCGGTTCGATAAAGCTTACGGTAACTTACGAGGGCTGTTCCACGACATACTATATAGTTGTCATGGAGGACACCACGGTCACGAGCATAAAGATATCGTACTACCCCAAGACCGACTACACGGTCGGTGAAGCGCTCGACGTCAGCGGCGGTATTCTGACGGTTACATACAGCGACGGCACCAAGGAGACCGTAGCGCTCGCAGAGTCGATGATAAGCGGCTTTACCACCGAGGCCGCGGGAACATACACCGTGACCGTGACCTATGGGGGCTGCACAACGACTTACTTCATCACTGTTACCGGCTCGGCCGATGAAGTGGTATCTATCGAGATAGATACCTACCCGAAGACCGAGTATCGCGTCGGCGAGCCGCTTGACCTTACCGGCGGCGTGATAAGCGTCAGATATGCGGACAACAGCATCGAGAAGATCGCCATGACAGCGGATATGATAAGCGATTTCTCCACCGAGGCCGAGGGCATCATCATTGTTACGGTCACATACAAGGGCTGTACTGCGATCTATCTTATCACGGTCGATGAAGACTTCTCCGAGGTCGTGTCCATATCGATAAAGGACACCCCCAAGACCGTATATTATGTGGGCGAAACGCTCGATGTCACGGGCGGCAGCATATTTGTCACATACGACGACGACAGCAAAGAGACGATCGCCATGACCGCAGGAATGATAAGCGGCTTCACCACCGAGGAGGCGGGAACTTACACCGTAACGGTCACATACGCGGGCTTTACCGCAAGCTATGATATTACGGTCAAGGAAGACACCGTTACCGGTATCGCCATGACTTCATTGCCCAAAACAAGCTACTTTATCGGTGATGAGATCGACCTTGCCGGCGCGGAGATAACTGTGACCTACGCGAGCGGCAGGGAAGAGATCACAGCTGTCACTTCCGATATGGTAAGCGGATTTGACACCGCAGCGGGGGGCGCATTCACCGTTACCGTAACATACAAGGGCTTTACCGACACATTCGGCATAACGGTGAGCGAGAAGCCGCACATTACGGGCATAGCGGTGGCGGATCCACCCAAGACTATGTATCTTGTCAACGACAAGCTCGATGTCAAGGGCGGCACCATTAAGGTAACATACAGCGACGGGAGCACCGAAACGGTCGATATGACCGAGGAGATGATAAGCGGCTTCACGAGCGCGGAGGCCGGAAAGGTAACTCTCACCGTGACATACGAGGGCTTTACCGCCGAATACGAGATAACGGTGACAAGCGCGTCGCTGCTCGTGAACGGCAAGTCCGTATCGGATCTTGCGGGAGCTCTCACGGCGCTGAAAAACACCACCGGCGCGGTCGAGATAATCATAAACAAGAGCCTTACCGTCACCGACAAGGTGATATTCCCGACAAAGGCGTCGCTTATCTCGATAAAGGGCTCGTCCCGCAGCATCAGACTTGACCTGATGAAAGCGGCCTCGCTCACGTTCTCCTGCCCTGTCGAGATAGACAGCATAACGATCAAGAACAGCAAGGGCGTATCGATGCCCATGACCGCCAAGAAGAGCATAACGCTCAACAATGCCGAGATCGGCGCGCTCAAAGCCTCCGATACGGCGACGGTGACAAACAGCAACATTATGGGCGCTTTCACCGGCAGCTCCAAATACGGCAATATCACGTTCGACACGAGCGTAGTCGCGGGTATTTTCAAAGTGACTGCCAAGACGATCACGACCGTCCTCAACGACGTAACGATCACAGGAAACCTTACGTTAGCCTGCCCCACGGAGATCACCGGCACAGTAAGCATAAACGGCATCTTCACCCCCAAGAGCTCGCTGTCCCTCTCCGGTGAGCTGCAAGCCGGCCGGTGGAGCTGAGACGGGAGAGTCTCAGAAAGCACAGAACGCACAGAACGCACAGAACGCGCGTTCGCGCCGTCCTTCCGGACAGGACAAGGGCTACGCGCCCTTGACTGGCGGCAGCGTGACGTTGCACCCAATGATTATAGATGTCACAATGGGCGACCTTGTGCGTATATCCAAAGAATAATGTGAATATAAAAAACCGACCTTGCGGAAGTTCCACAGGGTCGGTAATTTTATATCTTGTACTTGCCTTCAAAGGAGCAGTTGTTCGCCCCTTGTCCCGGCCGGAAGACCGGCGCGTAAGCGAAGTCTGTGTTTAGCCTTTCTTTCCCTTCTTAACATCGTCTTCATCTACCACTCTCTTAGCGCGTTTTCTGTGCTTGCTCTTGGAGAGGAACACGCAGCCTGCGATCGCGGCGGGTACAGCCACAGCCACTGCGACGCCGGTAGCGGGGTTGAGGGAGCCGCTGCTTCCGGGCTTTACGACGGTATTTTGGGGAGTTACCATTTTCTCGTGAGCTGCATCGACAAGGACGTAGGGAGAGAAATCGGTGCCGGTAAAGCGGAGCTTGTACTCGCCGTCGATGTATTCCACGCTGCTGTTTATGCGGGTGGGTTCTCCGCCCTCAACATGGTAAACGCGGATATCGGCGCCGGTCGTTAAAAGCGCCGAGGGTATCGGCATAAGGAACTCGATGTAGGCATCTGCGCCCGCAAGATCAACGGGAGCGCCCGTCTTCATATTATACAGGCCGATATCCATAGGATAGCTCGGGTGGTCGTCAAGGCCGATAGATCTGAGCGCCGCGTCCGCGTAAAGCGTGGCGGTCTCGTTGTTGGAGAGCCTTATCACCGTGCTTGTGGGGAAGAACCTGTACTTGGTGCTGACAACGATCTTGCTCTTCGGGAGCTCCTTAAGTGTGGATTCCACTTCGAGCTTTATGCTGTCGCTGCTTGTGTTGGTGCCGTAGGGATAACCGGTCTTTTCGCTCGGTACAGTCGTCCTGCGTGTGGTATTGTCGCTGAGACGGGAGGTCTCGGCGGGGTCGGCTCCCGTGAAGTTCGGGTCCCGCTCATCATCACTGTCCGAGGGGAGCGGCGATGTGGTATCGGTATTGGATATCTTCGGGGAGGATTCCGCGGGATTTGCGGTTATCCTTGACGTGCTGCCGGTATTGTATGACGGCTGGATATACGACGTTGTCACGGCCGTGGAGGGGGTTATCTTGCTTGTTGCGGCAGTGCTGCTGAAATAGGGCGAATTGACTATAAGCGAGACCGTCTTTATCGTCGGAGCCCAAAGCTCGACAACATCGTTCAGATCCTCGCTGTAATAGGACATACTGCCCTTTGTGAGCGTGAACTTGTGCTCACCGCTCGCCGCCGCGCTTTTGACCTTGAACTCGGCTTTGAGCGTCAGCCCGTTCGTGAGGTCGATATCGCGGTATCTGTTCGCGGCGGAAAGACTGAAAAAGCCTTCTCCTCTGCCGACCTCGCCGCCGGGTATCTCGGGCGACCATTTTTTCAGCTCAAACGCGGATTCGTCATATTCCACCCGGATAGAGGCGGTGTCGGCTTTTTCGCACTTCGGCACATAAATGTTGAGCGTGAAGGTCTCGTTGCGGTCAACCGCCTGTCTGACAAGTCCGAGGCCGCTGTCCTCGCTTGCGATGCCGACGCTGACCTGTTCGAGCTCGGGAGCCGTCCACAGCTCCACAATGGAATTGTTTGTCTCGTCGTAATATGAAAGGTCGTGCTTAACGAGCTTGAATACATAATTTCCGCTTCTGGCGCCCGTGTTGACCTTCATCGTCGCGGTGAGGGTCATACCCTTGCTGAGGTCGATAGCGCGGCTCGCGTTTGCGGATACCGCTGCGAAATACCCGTCGCCGAACGGTGTCTCGTTGAGGCCGTCGGAAAGGTACGGGTGCCACTCGAGCACAGTGAACGCGCTCGAGTCGAATTCCACACGGATAGAGGCGGTGTCCGCGTTTGCGAGAACGGGTATCTTCACATTGATCTTGAAGATATCGCCCGGCGAGACTGCCGAGCTTTCCGCGTCGATGCCGGTGGTGAAGGCTGCCGAGCAGGTCAGCTGCATAAGCATTATCACTGCGGGAACGATCAGCAGCGGCAGGAATTTCATAATACGTTTGAACATGACCTGAATTCTCCTAATCTGTAAAAATCTTTCCCGTGCCGATCAGCTTCGCGGCATATACGGAGAAACGAGATTGTCGAGCCGCGAGGGGAGCGAATAGTATGACAGGTAGCGGATTATCTGCGTCGCGTCCTTTGCGGAGGGCTGCGTGTCGCCGAACAGGCTCACCGCCTTGAGCGTGTAGCCGTCCGCGCTTGAGAGCTTTGACTGCATACCCGCGTCGTATTTGAGTATCTGCGTGGCGTCCGTCGCGGTGATCTTTCCGTCGCCGTCGGCATCGCCGTAGCGTCTGAGCGTCGCGTTCTGTATGATATCGGAGGTGCTTGCCGTGATGGTGTATGACCTGTCGGGGCAGCCGGGCATTTTCACCTTCATCGTGTATTTTTCGTATTTTTCAACGCCGTATATCGTGTAGTTGCCGTCGTTGGTCTCGGTGTACATCGTGTAGCCGTCGCTGTCGATGAGCTCGATGTAGATGACCTCGCCGGAATATACCTCCCCGAAGCCGGAGACCTTTCCATAGACCTTGACGGTATCTATCGATGTCTGCTGCGGTATTGAGACATTGACCTGATTGCTGTCCTCGGAGATCGCGGAGCCGTTATATGCCGCCACGGTGTAGGAGTATGTATATCCCCTTGTGACGTTGGTGTCCGTAAAGGTGAGCTTTGATGTATCGCCGATAGGGTTGCGGTTCCCGGAGCGGTAGATGTAGTAGCCGGCTGCGTCGAGCACGGCGTTCCATGTTATCACAACTCCCGAGCCTTCGACATATTTCGCGGAGATGACCGGCGAGCTTATCGTGACCGGCGTCGGGGTCGGCGAAGGATTGAGATCCTTGAATATTATATTGTTGGTGGTCGCGAACCGCCAAGCCTCCGAACCGTTATAGCCGCATATCAGCGAGACCTTGCGGTACTGAGCCGAGGGGGAGTCGTCTATGGAGACAGTTTCCTTTGGTATGTAAAGCGTATTGAGGGCGGTGCAGCCCACAAAGTCGGTGGAGCTTATCTTTGTCACGCATTTCGGCAGGCTGATGCAGGTCAGCGACGAGCAGTTGCTGAAAGCGGTGAGGTCGAGGCTCGTCATTGCGTGACTGTTCGGGAACGGGTAAGTGAACGGGTAGATCGACGTAAGGCTCGTGCAGCCCGCAAAAGCATAAGCGCCGATAGTCTTCACGCTGTTCGGTATGGTTATGTCGGAGAGCGAGGTGCAGCCGCTGAACGCGCCGTTTCCGATAGACACTATGCTTGAGGGGAGGTACACATTTGTGATGTATGTGTTGTTCTCAAAAGCCGCGTCTTCTATAGCCGTTATCTCGTAGTATATGCCGCCGCTCGACATCAGATTGGTTATAACGACGTTCGATTCCGTGCCGGTGTACTTCTTTATTGTGGCCTTTTGGGTCGAGGTGTCCGCGGTGAGGGTGAAGTTCCCGACTGTGAGTTCGAGCTTCTCGGCGCTCGCTGTCACGTTAAATCCGCCAAAGCTCCCGACGGGTGCGGCCGTTATCGCCATAAGCCCGGCTATTGCCGCAGCAGCTAACCTTCCGCGCAAAGAACGGTGTGTTGTCTTTTTCATTTATATTTCCCTCCGAACTACTATATTTCGGCAAAAAAAGCGTAACATAACACTAAATATGCTCTGTTTTATTATATCACTCTTTTATAGTATCGTCAACTCGCAGTTAATAAATTCAGCACATTAAACAAAATAAAATGCGCAATTTAGGCATTTTGCAAGCAATTTTACTTCCATAGCACAGAGAGTCGCTGCGCTCGAGACGGGGGAAAGGAAACCTTTTCTGTAGAAAAGGTTTCCTCTCCCGTTAAACTCCCATTAAGAAGTTTTCCTAAACCGTATCAACAGACAAGTTGCGGCAACATAGGTTTGTAACACTATGATAACGGAGGAAAACACAATGAAGTCAATAATTGAACAATTATACTGGGGTGAGATAAATCCCTGTGAGTATCCGGCTCCCAATGACCCCAAA
>JAFTAG010000012.1 GCA_017458655.1 Ruminiclostridium sp.
CGGCGGCTTTTTCCGCGGCATCGGTCTTTATTCTCTCGTTCTCCCTGTCCATATTGAGCATTACCCAGAACAGCATTATGAGGATAACATCGAGCAGTGCGGTGAGCTCTATGACTATGCCCTTCTGCTTCATTCGTCATCACCGCCGACAAACGGTGAGGTCAGCACCGACACCTGCTCATCGGGCACCTCTATTGCTTCCGCCGAAGGCTTGCCAAGCTCTGCGGATCTCTTTTCCGCGCTGTCCGCGGGAGCTTCCGCATCGGTCACGCCGTACTCGCTTTTGCTGCTTTCGTAGGCCTCCGAAAACTCCTCAAACCCCGGGAAATCGTCAAACCCGGAAGCTTTGTCTCCGTCCATCGAGGACTTTTCCGCCTCGGTGTATTTCATTAGATAAAGCCGGACGCTCTTTTCGTTGTCCTCTATCTGCGGAGCGATCACCCCGTCAAGGAACTTGAACACTATAGCAAAGATGAGCCCCCAGAATGTCGATGTGAGCGCGCCGTAAAAGTTCCCCGTAACGTTGGACATATCCGACACCAGCCCGAGCAGCGACACGACGGTGCCGAGGATACCGAGCAGCGGGAATATCGCGGTGATGTTCACGAAAAGCGAGTAGAAGCGGTTCGTGCGGTCGCGCATATCGAGGACCTCCTCCTCACGCAGCGACGCCACCTCTTTATCGGTCTCCTTCCGGGAAACATTGAAGTGCGGGACATATATCTTGTGCGTCATCATCGAGCGCAGCCTGCCGGACGTGCTCTTTACGATATAGAAGATGAAGCCGTTGAACAGCGCGGCTATGAAAATCAGTATATCAAATCCGAAAAAATTCGAGAATATCGCGCCCATTTTCACACTTCCTTCGGCTCTTGTTTTCCCTATTATAACACATATCCTCCCCAAAAGCAAGAGCTTTCGCACATTTTCGCCACACTGCGGCATTTTCCGCGCGCAGGAATGATCTTGTCGGGCTGCGGCTTCTTAAACCCGAAAAATATAAAAACAGTGAAAATTTGGTGATACTGCACAACAGACATTGACTTTTGTTTGGTTTTGTGGTATAATTATAAAGTTAAGTTTTATCGTTCCGCACATCGTGTGCAAGGAGGAAAGTTTTTAATGGCAAAAAGATACTGGAATGAAAAGATCGAGTGTATGGAGCTTTCCGAGATGAAAGCGCTCCAGAGCGAACGCCTCGTCAGGCAGGTGAAGCACGTCTGGGACAACGTTCCGTACTATCGGAAGAAAATGGAGGAAAAGGGCGTTACGCCGGACGACGTCAGGAGCATCGACGACCTGTACAAGCTGCCGTTCTTAAGCAAGGCGGATCTGCGCGACGGCTACCCCTACGGGCTACTCGCAATGCCGCTGTCGGAGTGCGTGCGCATTCAGTCAACGAGCGGTACCACCGGAAAGCGCGTTGTCGCGTTCTATACACAAAACGACGTTGATATGTGGGAAGACTGCGTTGCAAGAGCGATAACCGCGGCGGGCGGCACTAAAGACGATGTATGTCAGGTCGCTTACGGCTACGGCCTGTTCACGGGAGGCCCCGGGCTCAACGGCGGCTCCCACAAGGTAGGCTGTCTCACGCTGCCGATGTCCTCGGGCAATACCGAAAGACAGATACAGTTTATGATGGATCTCGGCTCGACTATCCTTTGCTGCACACCGTCCTACGCCGCGTATATCGGCGAGACGCTGCACGAAATGGGCCATACACCCGACGATATAAAGCTCAAAGCCGGTATTTTCGGCGCGGAGCCGTGGACGGAGGAAATGCGTCACCAGATAGAGGAGTCCCTCGGCATCAAGGCGTATGACATCTACGGACTTACCGAAACGAGCGGCCCCGGCGTTGCTTTCGAGTGCGAAGAGCAGACCGGTATGCACATAAATGAGGATAACTTCATCGCGGAGATAATCGATCCCGATACCGGTGAGGTGCTCCCCGAGGGCAGCAAGGGTGAGCTCGTGTTCACAAGCATCACAAAGGAAGCTTTCCCGCTGCTCAGATACCGCACACGCGACATCTGCATACTTTCGAGAAAGAAGTGCTCCTGCGGCAGAACGCTCATAAAGATGTGCAAGCCTATGGGCAGAAGCGACGATATGCTGATAATCAAGGGCGTGAATGTATTCCCGTCGCAGATAGAAACAGTGCTGCTCAAAGACTTCAACGCCACACCCAACTATCAGATCGTTGTCGATAGAGTGGGTACGACCGATACGTTTGAGATAAAGGTAGAGCTTTCGGGCGATATGTTCAGCGATACTATCAAGGACGTCGCAGCGCTCGAAAAGAAGCTCAGCGCCGACATCGTACAGATACTCGGCATCAAGGCGAAGATCACGCTCGTTGAGCCCAAATCCATACCGCGCTCCGAAGGCAAAGCGGTAAGAGTTATCGACAGGCGCAAGCTTGTGTAATAAAGGGAGGAATGTAAAATGACAGTAAAACAGTTATCCGTATTCGTTGAAAACAGACCCGGCCGCCTCTGCGCCGTAACAGAAGCTCTCGCAAACGCGGGCATCAATATCCGCGCCGTATCTATCGCCGACACAAAGGATTTCGGCATCATGCGCATTATCGTCAATGATACCGACAAGGCCGTTGCCGCCCTCAAGGAAAAGGACTTCATAGCCTCCGCAGCCAACGTCATAGCAGTGAGCGCGGACGATAAGCCCGGCAGTATGGCGGCAATAATGAAGACCCTCTATAACGATAATATCAGCGTGGAGTATATGTACGCAGCCTTCCTCAATCCCGAAAAAGGTATCGCCTGCCTTATCCTGCGCGTAGATAACAACGACAAAGCCGTCACAGCACTGACCGAAGCCGGCTGCAAGCTGCTGTCGGAGGAAGATATCGCGAAGATCTGAAAAAGCGGCAAGAAAGTTGAGAAAAATATAAGCACAGAGAGGGGGCGGCGTCAACGCCCCCTGTGCCGCCCGTGATACGCGCAGTTATACCGTGAAACGGGGTATCTCTTCCCACCGCGTCAGATGTCCCTGCATCCGGCACGAAACACCGATCTCAGCGGGAAGCAAGACCGGTCAGTAACAAGAGCTTTTCAGAGATGCCCGGGAGACAAACCCGCGGGCAAAAACAGATCATACTCTGCCAAAACAAACAAAACCAAATTCAGGAGGTACAAGGATGCCTTTTCTTCCTGTTTCAAAAGAGGATATGAAGCAGCGCGGCATAGCGCAGCTCGACTTTATCTGTATCACGGGTGACGCTTATGTCGATCACCCGTCTTTTGGTATTGCGATAATTTCACGAATGCTCGAAAGCTTCGGCTGCTCGGTCGGCATGATCGCACAGCCCGTCACAGACGCGGACTACAAGCGTCTCGGAGCGCCGAAATACGCCTTTATGGTGACGGGCGGGAATATCGACAGTATGGTATCGAATTACACCGTGGCGCTGAAAAAGCGCAACGACGACGCTTACAGTGCGGGCGGGAAGGGCGGGAAACGTCCAGACCGCGCAGTTATCACATATTGCAGGGCGCTCAAACGGCTGTTCCCCGAAACGGAGATAGCTATCGGCGGGCTGGAGGCTTCGCTGCGGCGGTTCGCGCACTACGACTACTGGAGCGACAGCGTTATGCGGTCGATACTCGTTGACAGCGGCGCGGAGCTGCTGATGTACGGTATGGGCGAGCTGACCGTCACCGAGATATGGAACCGCTTCAAGGCCGGCGACAAGCTGCGGGATATGCGCGATATACGCGGAACGTGCTGCCTTGTGGAACCTAAGGATACCCCCATAGGCGCGGTGCAGTGCGACAGCTACGAGATAGTGCGCGATAACAAGAAGGCGTATGCGAAAGCCTGCCGCAAGCAGTATGATGAGCAGGACGAGGTTTACGGCCGCACGATAGTCCAGCGCCACGGCGATATGATGCTCGTGCAGAACCCACCGCAGCGCAGCCTTACACAGTCCGAGTTCGACTACGCCTACGAGCTGCCGTATATGCGCGCATATCACCCGATGTACGAGAAGGAGGGCGGCGTGCCGTCCATACGCGAGGTGGAATTCTCGATAACCCACAACCGCGGC
>JAFTAG010000069.1 GCA_017458655.1 Ruminiclostridium sp.
GCGCGGGACTTCCCGGCAAGCTCTCCGACTGCTACGAGAAGGACACCACGCGCACGGAAATATACATCGTCGAGGGAGACTCGGCGGGCGGCTCCGCCAAGCAGGGGCGCAACAGCGCGTTCCAGGCTATTCTCCCGCTGTGGGGAAAAATGCTCAACGTCGAGAAAGCGCGCGCCGACAAGGTCTATAACAACGACAAGCTCCTGCCGGTCGTAAAGGCGCTCGGCACGGGCATAGGCGAAGATTTCGACATAACCAAGCTGCGTTACGGCAGAGTTGTCATAATGGCCGATGCCGATGTCGATGGCGCGCATATCCGCACGCTGCTCTTAACCTTCTTCTTCCGCTTCATGCGCCCGCTTATCGAGGAGGGCCACGTCTATCTCGCACAGCCGCCGCTGTTCAAGGTATCAAAGGGCAAGCAGGTGCGCTACGCGTTCTCGGATGAGGAGCGTGACGCATATATCACGGAGCTTTCCGGCGAAAAGGAAGCAAAGGTCGATGTACAGCGCTACAAAGGTCTTGGTGAAATGGACCCCGAACAGCTCTGGGAGACCACCATGGATCCCGAGCGCCGCACCATGCTTCGCGTAAGTATGGAGGACGCGGCAAAGGCCGATATGATATTCTCGATACTTATGGGCGATAAGGTCGAACCCCGCCGCGAATTCATCGAGACAAACGCAAGATTTGTACAGAACCTTGATATCTGATGAAACGCCCGCCGGGAGACGATAAAGCGCCGTCTCGCCCGGAGAATACGATAAACCCACAAAAGGAACTATATGAACTCCGAAGAAAACAACGAAAAGCAGATAGCTAAGCTCGCCCGCATGGAGCGCATCTACGCGGACGAGAAAAAGCACGAATCCGTGATAGACAAGGCCGCGGACGAGGATACCGACGTATGCTTCACCGCGCGCAAATTCTTCAAATGGGCGCTGCTCATCACATGGGCGGCGTGCTTGTTCACGCTTGTCGGGGGCGGGGATTTCTCGATCGCCGCCGCCGCGATACTTATAACCTCGGGCATTTACGCCGCTCTGTGTATCACGAAATTCCTGCACGAGGGCAAGAAGGCCGACGTTGTCGTCGCGGGCATCGTCACGGTACTGACCGTCTCGCTGGGAATACTTCTCCTTGTCAGCAATCGGGTATATTAAGGAACATAAGCTATGAATGAAACATTTTCCGTCGGCTTCGACAACACCCCCGAGGAGATCGCGGCCGCGTACAAGGCATTCCAGAACCGCTACACACTGCGCCGCAAGGTGATATACACGGTGGTGTATCTTATAGTGATAGTGCTTGCGGCGGATCTCATTCTGAAAGACCCCTCGGGCCCTATGGGCTGGATAGCGGGAGGTCTCGCGCTCGGGATACTTGTTTTCAACTGGATAAAGCCGGTCATCGTCGAGAAAAAAATGCTCGCGAGTATGGCGGAGCTCGGCACGGACGAGCACTACACCATGACTCTGTACGACGACAGGATAGAGATAGAGACCGAGATAATACAGGCGGAAACGGAGATCGTCGCGGTCACCCCGGAGGGCGTGATACCCGTTGAGGAGGGCAGCGACGCGGCAAAGGAGATAGCCGAGCACCCCGAGCTTGTCCGGGACGATACGCAGGTGCAGAAGACCGTGTATCGGCTTGCCGAAACGGAGATAGTTATGTCGGAACAGCGGGATCTTCTGCTGGTATTCGTCAACCGCTCATATATCCACTGCATACCCGAGCGGTGCCTCTCGACGGAGGAGATACTCGCGTTCAAGGCATACTTTGAAGAAAAAGCACTGACCTGATATCACAAATGATAGGTACTACTGTCGCCTTCGGAAAGGCATTGAAGCAAAAATACAAACTGGACAGGTAAATTCATAATGGATAATTTTATCGAATCTATTCACCCCAATGAGAAACTGAAGGAGATAGACATTGAGAAGGAAGTGCGAAACGCCTTCCTCGACTACTCGATGTCCGTTATCGTATCGCGCGCGCTGCCGGACGTAAGGGACGGTCTTAAGCCCGTTCACAGGCGTATCATCTACACGATGAACGACGCCGGCAATACCTCGGACAAGCCCTACCGCAAGTGCGCATACACGGTCGGCGAGGTGCTCGGTAAATACCACCCCCACGGCGACGCTTCCGTATATGACGCTATGGTGCGTCTCGCGCAGGACTTTTCGCTGCGCTACCCTATGGTGGACGGTCACGGCAACTTCGGCTCCGTGGACGGCGACCCGCCGGCTGCTTACCGTTACACCGAGGCAAGGCTCTCGAAGATCGCAAACGAGATGCTTGCCGACATCAATAAAGACACCGTGGATTTCGGCACCAACTACGACGATAAGCTCAAAGAGCCCACCGTGCTCCCGTCGCGCTTCCCGAACCTGCTGGTAAACGGCAGTATCGGTATCGCCGTTGGTATGGCCACCAATATCCCGCCCCACAACCTGAATGAAGTCATCGACGCTATAGACCTGCTCATCGATAACCCCGACGCGGGACCCGAAAGCATTATGAGCTGCATAAAGGGACCGGATTTTCCCACGGGCGGCATCATTATGGGCTATTCCGGCATACGCTCGGCGTACTACACCGGCCGCGGCAAGATAACCCTCCGCGGACGCGCCGAGATAGTCGAGGAAAAGACGCATACCCGCATAGTTATCACCGAGATACCGTATATGGTCAACAAGACCAGACTGCTCGAATCTATCGGCGAGCTCATGCGCGACAAGCGCGTTGACGGTATCGCGACACTGCGCGACGAGTCCGACCGCACCGGTATGAAGATAGTCCTCGAGCTCAAACGCGACGCCAACGCCAATGTCGTGCTCAACAAGCTGTACAGCTACACGCAGCTTCAGGACACCGTCGGCGTTATAATGCTCGCGCTGGTGAACGGCGAGCCGAAGGTGCTCCCGCTCAAGGATATGCTCACGAGCTATCTCGATTTCCAGGTGGATGTCATCGAGCGCCGCACACGCTTTGACCTCGAGCGCGCCCGCAGCAGAGCGCATTTGCTGCAGGGCTTTATGCTCGCTATCGACAACATAGATGAAGTTATCGCTATCCTGCGTTCGAGCAAGACGGTGCAGGAGGGCAAGGAGCGCCTTATGGAGCGCTTTAAGGAGGCCGACCTCTCTCAGCTCCTCACCCGCGCCATGGACGAGAAGTTCAAGGACATCGTGTTCGAGCAGGAGATAGGGCTTTCCGAAGCGCAGGCCGACGCTATCGTGCAGATGCGTCTCGGACAGCTCACCGGCCTCGAGAAGGAGAAGATCGAGGAGGAGCTTTCCGAGATAATGGGCAAGATAGGCGGCTTTATGGAGATACTCTCCGACAAGGCGAAGGTCTATGCCGTTATCCGTGAGGAGCTCGACGTTATCAGAAAGAAGTACGGTGACGAGCGCCGCACATCCATAGAACAGGTCAGCGGCGAGGTGGATATCGAAGACCTTATTCCCGTTGAGGAATGCGTTCTGACATACACCAACCTCGGCTATATGAAGCGCCAGCCCGTGGAAGTCTATAACCTCCAGAAACGCGGCGGCAAGGGCGTTTCCGGCATAAAGCAGCGCGACGAGGATTTCATCGAGAATGTATTCATCTCGTCGTCGCATGACAACCTGCTGTTTGTTACCAACAAGGGCAATATGTACAAGATACGCTGCTTTGAGGTGCCCGAGGGCTCCCGCCAGAGCAGGGGAACGAATGTGGTCAATCTTATACAGCTCGAGGAGGACGAGAAGGTCGCGGTCATGCTCAAATCCTCCGATTTCGCGGAGAACAAGATATTTATCTGCGTGACCAAGCAGGGCAAGATCAAGCGCACGCCGCTGTCGGCGTTCAAGAATATCCGAAAGAAAGGTCTGCGTGCGATAAATCTTGCCGAGAACGACGAGATCGCAGCGGCATACATCACCGAGGGCGATTCGGGCGTTCTCGTGGCAACTCACGACGGCAGAGCGCTCTGCTTTATGGAGGACACGGTCCGTCTGATGAGCCGTACAGCCTCGGGTGTCAAGGCGATACGCCTGCGTGAAGGCGACTATGTTGTCGGTGCGACCAAGATATACAGCGAGGATATGACGATACTGACGGTGACGGATAAGGGCTACGGCCGCCGCACATCGCTGTTCAAGCTCGACAAGGACGGCAATAAAAAGCTCGACGACAAGGGCGACCCGCGCTATAACTACCCCGTAAAGCGCCGCGCAACGCTCGGTGTGCTCAACTACCGCACCGACGACGAGCGAGGCTATGTCTGCGGTATCCGCGCGCTCGGCTCCGACGATGATGTTATACTTATCAGCTCCGACGGCGTAATAATCCGTATCAGAGCAAACGATATGAACCTGCTCAACAGCCCGGCAAAGGGCGTGCGCGTGATGAAGCTCTCCGAGGGCAGCACAGTCGTGTCCTTCACAAGAACAGAGCACGACGAAAATGAGCAGACCGAGGAAGTAGAGCAGCTCTCCGAAGAAGAACTCGCCAAGGAAGAGCTCGAAGCCGAAGCCATAGACGAGCCCGAGGACGACGAGCCCGAGGCAGAGACAGACGAGCCGGAAGAGACAGAAGAGTAAGAGAGCCGCTGACGCTCGAGAGAAGAGAACTTGAGACGGGGGCTCTGCCCCCGGGCCCCCGCAAGGGCCTCACGTCGGCCCTTGACCCGGCGGCGGCGACGGCCGCTCCGAATCCGCGCCGAGACTTTGTGCGAGCTGTCAGATTTCGTCCGCGTTTATAGTGTTGTTTTATCGGCGGGCAGGGGTTCTGCGAACTATTGGGCAGCATTCTTTTCCTTTCTTCGGCTGTTTGCCCGCACACAGCAGGCGCGAGGGCTTGTCAAGGGAGGCTCCGAAAAAAATTTTTCCACAGATAACCAAGGAAAAATTATTTTTGGATACCCTTGACAAGTCCTCACACCTGCTGTATAATTGGCAAGCCGAAGAAAAAAAGAATACACACCCACAAAAAAACTACAGCACTGTACGGGGAAGCACAGTGCTGTATTAATTTTCATTTCGGAGAAGTTACTGCCTCAGATATATTTCAACAGCTCATCTCTCACGCCGTCCAGACGGGCGTCGGACAGACCGAAGTCCATTTCCTTGTACGACCATGCGCAGCGGCCTATATTGTGCTTTTCAAAGACGGAGTTGATAGCTTTATACCATTTTACCGTATCTTCGGGAGTCGCCCTGTCGATGACACCGTATTCGCCGCAGTAAAGGATAGTGTTGTTGTCGGTCGCCTTCTTTATGGCCTCGGCAAACAGCCCCTCGAAATAGTCGGGTGTGGCACCGCTTTCCTCGTAGGTCATATCCTTGTTTACGCTGAATCGCTCGGGATCCACCCAATGCGCGTGCTGGTGGGTGAATTCAAGCGGGTCGTAACAATGGAAATTATAAACTATCTTGTCGTCGTAGGGCGCGTCGAGGTCTTTCACGGCGCTGACACTGTTGTTCCAGTAGCTCCCGACAAGGATCACCACGTCCGGGGAGATCGCGCGGATATGCTTTATGCACTCGGCCGCTATGCGGTTCCACGTCTTGCAGTAGCTCTGGTCGGTAACTTCATTCAGCAGCTCGAACGCTATGTGCTCGGGGTCGTTCCCGAAATGCTTCGCAAGCTGCTCCCACAGCTTATAAAAGCGCTGCTGGAGCGGTTCGCTTTCGAAAAACCCGGTTTCCTGTTCACCCTTGTCGAACGAGAAGCCCGCCGTTTTGTGCAGGTCAACGATGATGTTCAGGCCGTGCTTCCTGCACATATCCACCGCGCCTTTGATGTAGCCGAAGCCGGTCTCGAGATAGCCGCCCTTGTCGTCTTCGAGTATGTTGAAGTCGATAGGCAGACGAACGTGATCGGCACCCCACGAGGCTATCTTTTCTATGTCTTTTTCCGTAATAAAGCCCTCGAGGCGTTCTTTGCTGTAATCGCACTGCGACAACCAGCCGCCGAGGTCTAAACCTTTTCTGAAACCTTTGAATTCTTTCATACGGGATCATTCCTTTCGTTTTATGGTAGCTTCATTATATCATATTTTTTCGGTTCGCGATATCGGAATTTTATCCTCGGTATCGGATATTTGCGCAAAAAATCGTTTTCATATATACTATTTATAAGGCGGTTACAGTTGAAATACTTTGTGCAAAATCTTGTTACCAAAAGCAAAAACACGATATTACATCGGCGGAAAACGTGATATAATGACCATAGTGAGAACAAACCGACCGAACCGAACGGAGGAACAAAAATGAGAAAAAAATCTGCACTTATCCTGACCGCATTTCTTGCGGCAATGACCCTCGGCTCCTGCGGACAGCCCGCAGCGACGACCACGGCGGCTCCCGCGGCGACAACAGCCGCCGAAACAACGGAAGCGGCCACGACCACACCCGCACCCGAGCCCGAGAGAGCCGAAGACGGCTCGATGTATGTCGATCTGTCGAACGGGCTTCCGGAGTGCTTTGAGATATCGAACGGCTGGACGAACGGCGACCCGTTCAATGTAACATGGTACACCGACAACGTGCAGTTCAATGACGGGAAAATGCAGCTCATCATAGACAATGACGCTACACCGAAGAAGGGCATACCCTATTCCGGCGGCGAATTCAGAAGCAAGGATTTTTACAGCTACGGCCGCTTTGAGGTGAGTATGAAGGCGATAAAGAATGACGGCGTCGTATCGTCGTTCTTCACCTACACGGGCCCCTCCGACAGCAACCCGTGGGACGAGATAGACGTTGAGGTGCTCGGCAAGGACACCACGCAGGTGCAGTTCAATTACTATCTTGACGGCAAGGGAGGCCATGAGTATATGCACGCCCTTGGCTTCGACGCTTCGGAGGACTTCCACACTTACGCTTTCGAGTGGCACAAGAACAGCATTATATGGTTCGTTGACGGCGAGGAAGTCTATAAGGTGGAGAAGGACGAGAGCAAGATACCCTCGACCGCGGGCAAGATAATGATGAACGCGTGGTGCGGCAAGGGCGTTGACGGCTGGCTGAAAGCCTTTGTTGATACAAACCTCCCGCTGACCGCAGAATATGAGTGGGTAAGATATACACCCTTTGATGAATGATGATTTGGCCGAAAGCTCCCGGGTCCCGGGGGCTTTTGTTTTGTATGGTCGGTCGGGGAACTGCTCCTTTTGACCGGTCGTTATCCGCTTGTCCTCTCCCCACCCCCAACCCCCTCCCCGGGGAGGGGGCTATTCTTTTATGTGGGGGCTTCGCCCCCACACCCCCTATTTTTTAAGCAGCAGAGACTCATTGCACCGATAGCAGGGTCTTGTGACGCGGACGAAAGCTTACTGTCTGCTGAAACTCTCGACGCGGATTCGGAGCGGCCGTCGCCGCCGCTCGGGTCAAGGGTGTCTCCCCTACAGGGGAGGTGGCACGAAGTGCCGGAGGGGCTGACCGACAGACCAGCGTTTGCCCCCTTGCAGGGGTATGGGGGCAGAGCCCCCGTCTGTATCTCTCGAGCGAAGCGACCTCTGTGTCTCTGCGCTATTGTTAAAGTGCACAAAATGTTTTAAAAAAATGTTGTAAAATAATGAAAGTGCTCAAAAAAGCTTGATTAATTGTTACAATTGGGTTATAATTACATTGATATACTGTAATGACCGACGCAGAGGGGGCTTGCTTTGGAGGCGGAGAACACTGTTAGAACATATCTTGCGAACGCGCGCGGGCATCTCAAAACGATAAACCGCCACAAGCTGCTGGTGATGCACTACTGCTTCAAGGCGGGGCTGTACAGGCAAGGCCTGATGCACGACCTGTCGAAATACACCCCGACCGAATTTCTGGTGGGCGTGAAGTATTTCAACGGCAAGCGCAGCCCGAACACCGTCGAGCGCGAAAAGCTCGGCTACAGCAGCGCGTGGCTGCACCACAAGGGGCGCAACAAGCACCACTTTGAATACTGGATAGACAACAGGCCGGACGGTGACAGAATGATGGCGGGAGTGAAAATGCCCGTGAAGTACGTCGTGGAAATGTTCTGCGACCGCATAGCCGCCTGCCGCGTGTATCTCGGCGACAATTACACCGACGCCTCCCCGTATGAATACTACGAGCGCTCGCATTCGCACTATATGATACACCCCGAGACCGATAAGCTGCTGTACCGCCTGCTGGTGATACTGCGGGACTACGGCGAGGAAAATGCGTTCGCGTACATAAGGGCGCGCGTCCTGAAATGATATGGAATTTTTACTCGGACTTGCGATAATCGTCATAATACTGCTGATACTCGGCTTCGGACCGGACGTTATCATTCTCGGAGCAGTCATACTTCTGGGAGCATTGACCGCGCTCACGGAGATCTTCTTCCTTTACTGCGATGTCCGGCTCATCTTCTCAAAGCGCCGCAGCGCGGTATTCACCCGTATTGCAAAGCACGGCAAGGCGAAATACGAGTCGGCGTTCTATATGACCGAGGCGGGGGAGCTCCCCAACATCTTCCCGTGCGAGGTCATAATGCGAAACCGCCTGTACGACCCCGAAAAGACCGTGAAGGTGCATATCGACGCAGGAAAGAGGTTCGTGTATGACCGCAACGCCCTGCTGACTATCCTGTTCGGAACGCTGCTCGGCGCGCTGCTGTGCGTCCTTATCGCCGCGGGCTTGTTCCTGCTTTACGGCGGGCGCCCGTAACGGCATATTTTCCCATACAACGGAGGATCGTAAATGTTTGCAAAAATTTCGAGCGTGGGCCTGTTCGGGCTCAACGCTTTCCCGGTAACGGCTGAGATAAGCGCCTCGCAGGGCGTTCCGTCGATAGATATAGTGGGGCTTGCCGACCAGTCGGTGCAGGAGAGCCGTATGCGCATAAAGGCGGCGATACAGAACAGCAAGATGAAGTTCGGCTCGCTGAAATGCGTTATCAACCTGTCCCCCGCGAGCGTGAAGAAAAGCGGCTCCGGCTACGACCTCGCGATACTTGTGGCGATGCTCACGGTGGCGGGCTACATACCCGGCGAGCTCGACGGCAAGGCGTTTATAGGGGAGGTCTCTCTCGGCGGGGAGATATGCCCCGTGCAGGGTGCCCTCGCAATGGCGATAGAAGCGTCCTCGAGCGGAATAACCGAGCTGTATCTGCCTTTCGACAACGCGCGTGAGGCCTCTGTGGTAAAGGGGCTGCGCATTTACGGAGTTAAGACGATAGGCGAGCTCGCGGCGCATCTTACAGGAAAGAAGCTGCTCATGCCTGCGGAGCCTGCCGAGATAACCGAGGAGGACTACCGCTTCGACTTCGATTTCTCCGAGGTGAAGGGGCAGGAGGCCGTCAAGGCGGCGATAGAGGTGGCAGCGGCGGGATTTCACAATATGCTGATGATAGGCCCTCCCGGCACCGGAAAAAGTATGATAGCCAAGCGCATACCGACCGTGCTGCCGCGCATGAGCTTTGATGAGAGCATCGAAACAACAAAGATACATTCCGTCGCGGGAATGCTCTCACCCGCCTCTCCGCTCATCACGACCCGCCCGTTCCGCAACGTCAGCCACACCGCGTCGTCGGTGGGACTTATCGGCGGCGGGAGCGTTCCCAAGCCCGGCGAGATATCATTGGCGCACAACGGTGTACTGTTTCTCGACGAATTCCCGGAATTTGACCGCCGTGTGCTCGAAACGCTCCGCCAGCCGCTCGAGAACGGCGAGATAACGATATCGAGAGCCGCCGGAGCTGTGACCTACCCGTGCAATATAATGCTCGTGGCGGCTATGAATCCCTGTCCCTGCGGGAATTTCGGCTCGCCGATAAAGCGCTGCACCTGCACGGTACAGCAGGTCGCGCATTATCTCGGAAAGATAAGCCAGCCGATACTCGACAGGATAGATATACAGACGGAGGTCTCGGCGGTAAGCTACGACGACCTCGCGAGCAAGGGCAGGAGCGAGAGCTCCGCGGCCATGGCCGAGCGTATAGCAAAGGCGCGTGAGGTGCAGGAAAAGCGCTTCAAAGGCACAAAGATACGCTCGAATTCCGGCATAACTCCCGATCTTCTGCACGAGGTCTGTGTGCTCGACGACAAGGCCGGGCAGTATCTTAAGCTCGCGTTCGAGAAAACGGGTCTCTCCGCCCGCGCCTACGACCGCGTATTAAAGGTAGCCCGCACCTGCGCCGACCTCGACGGCTCCGAGATGATCGGTAAATCTCACGTCGCCCGCGCGATAAGCTACCGCAGCTTAGACAGAAAGTACTGGGGCGGCGCTGCTTCGCTGTCGTGAGAGAGCCGAGAGAGACGCCGGCGAGAGAGCCGCTGACGCTCGAGAGAAGTGTCTCGCCTTTAGGGCGAGTCACACGAGGATAGGGCTCTGCCCTATCCTCGAGCTCCTGACCCGGTTCCTTTGTGCGGCAAAGGAACCGAAAGCGCAGTGAATGTGATTTGTTAGATTTAGGGCACCTCTAAAAACCTCTTGCCGCCCATTCGCACCGCCCTAAAGCCGTCATATTGCACAAATTTTCCTTGACATACGACAGTATGCCTGCGAAAAATTTGTACAATCTGCCGACTTTATGTCGGCACGCCTGAAC
>JAFTAG010000070.1 GCA_017458655.1 Ruminiclostridium sp.
CAGGCGTGCCGACATAAAGTCGGCAGATTGTACAAATTTTTCGCAGGCATACTGTCGTATGTCAAGGAAAATTTGTGCAATATGACGGCTTTAGGGCGGTGCGAATGGGCGGCAAGAGGTTTTTAGAGGTGCCCTTTATTTGTTTCCGCCGAAGAGGCCGCCCAGTGCGCCTGCGATGTTGGTCGCACCGATCTTTGCCTTTACGCCTGTGATGACGTTGTTGATAACATCGTCCGGCAGGTCAACGCCCAGTATCTTCTCCACCGCGCCGACCGGGTTGGTCTTGAATTCCTCGCCTATCGTCGGGTCGCTCTGTACCTTCTGTACTACTTCGTCGATCTTTGCTTTGATGTCCATTTTACTGTGCTCCTTTTTGTCAGTTCTTGTATTCTTCCGTTTGTAAACGGGAGGATACATATATTATATCACATCCGTGGAAACATTTCAACCCTTTTTCGGAAGTCTGTAATACGTTTCCGCGAGACTGCGCAGATAAGCGGCGTTCTTGTCGGTGAAATGCTTCTGCTGTGCCCGCCACTTCCAGTTCCCTCCGAGCGTTGAGGGAATATTCATACGCGCTCTGTCGTCAAGCCCGAGTACGTCCTGCATGGGCACGACCGCGAGGCTTGTGACGCTCTTGTAAAGCTCCCGTATCATCGTTTTGTTTATCTTCTCGAACGGCTGCGGGCGCAGGTATTTCCTGCACATAGCGCGGGTGGGCTTGTCCGCGGCCTTATACCAGCCGACCACGGTGGAATTGTCGTGTGTGCCGGTGTAGCACACGCTGTTGCGCGGATAGCGGTGCGGCAGGTGGTCGTTGTCGTCGGAATTGGGGTTGAAGCCGAACTGCAGCACTCTCATTCCCGGGAAGCCGGACGCTTTCAGCAGCTCCTTCACGCTGTCGAAGATGTCGCCGAGATCCTCCGCGATAATGGGCGCGTCGCCGAGCTTGTCCTTTACGGTCTGCCAGAGATCCATACCCGGGCCCTGCTCCCACTTGCCGTTGACAGCGGTCTTTTCACCCGCGGGGATAGCCCAGTAGGTGTCGAACGCGCGGAAATGGTCGATGCGCACGATGTCGTATAATGTCGCGGCCTTTTTGATGCGTTTGAGCCACCACGCGTAGCCCTCTTTTTTCATTGCGTCCCAGTCGTAGAGCGGGTTGCCCCATAACTGCCCCGTTGCGGAGAAATAGTCGGGGGGAACTCCCGCGACGCGTTTCGGGTAATTGTCCGCGTCCATTTCAAACAGTCCCGGGCTTGCCCAGATATCGGAGCTGTCGGGCGAGACGTATATCGGTATGTCGCCGATCACCTTTATGCCGTTCTTGTTCGCGTAGCTTTTGAGGCGCTCCCACTGTGAGTAGAAGATGAACTGAACGAACTTGTGGAAGCCGACCTTATCTTTGAGGCGGTCTGCTGCCTCCGCGAGAGCTCCCTTGCCGCGCAGTCTCAGCTCGTCTTTCCATTCGACCCACGAAACGTTGTTGTTGTCTTCCTTTATCGCCATAAACAGCGCGTAGTCGTCCAGCCAGTCGGCCTCGCTTTTGACAAAGGAGAGATACGCCGTGTTCTCCTCAAATTTTGTGTAGGCCTGCCGCAGCAGCTCGTTTTTCCCGCGCGAGACCTTGTCGAAGTCAACGAATGACGGATCCGCGCCGAACTCGGCTTCGTCGCACTGCTTTTGTGTAAGCAGCCCCATGCGCACGAGGTCGTCGAGGTCGATGAGCAGGGGATTGCCCGCAAATGTTGAGAATGACTGATACGGCGAATCGCCGAAGCCCGTAGGCCCTATCGGCAGCACCTGCCAGTATTCCTGCCCGGCTTTTATCAGCCAGTCAACAAATCGTTCCGCCTGCTCGCCGAATGTCCCTATGCCGTAGGGCGACGGCAGGCTCGTTATGTGCATCAGCACTCCGCAGCTCCGCATTGTTCAGATCTCCTTATAGATAGTCGCTTACGCTCGAGACGGCGCTTACGCGCATGAGGAAGAGGCTTCGCCTCTCCCTCAAACTTCCTCACTACTTCCTTTGTGCGACAAAGGAAGCGAAAGCGTAGTGCAAGACATATTATGACCATTTTCTGCATATATACATATATTATATCATTTTTGGCGGAAATTGTAAAGAGGTTTGAACAAAATGTTTTGTACCCACTTGTGGTGTCCTGTGACAATTCCGCACAATTGAGCAACAGGAGCAGAAACTATCGGGTCTGACTGCGAAGCCGGCAAAGTTTTTTGGAAAGAGAGAGGGGTCCGGGGAGAGAGGATAACCTTTTGTTCACAAAAGGTTTCCTCTTTCCCCGGTCTCGAGCGTCAGCGGCTTCTGATCAAAAACATACCGCGCGGGTGGCTCCCCGTGCGGTACGTTCTTTATATCGCTGCTATTCAGTCTTCGGCGCGGCTCTTTTTGGTGAGGTAAGCTATACCTGCCGCTACGCCCGCGAATGCGCCCACAGTCAGGAGAGAGAGGTCGCCGGTCGCAGGGTTGGGGTCGATGTCGTTCTTATCGGTATCAAGCTCCGCTTCGTACATATCGTCCTTGCCGTAGGTGGGGATATCGCTTGCGTCATCGTCTTCGTCAACATCAGCCACATCGTCGTCATCGGTCACATCGGCAACTCCGTCGTCGATAGGTTCTTCGGTGTCCTCGGCGTCATTGACGATAACATCATCATCTTCACCGTCGGTAATGCTGTCAACGGCGTTTCCCGCGCCGTCAAGCACGTCGTCCGCGGCACTGCCTATCCCGTCGGCAACATCTTCGATACCGTCACCGATACTGTCTATGACACCGCCGGCACCGTCGCCGACATCTTCGACCGCGCCGGATATGCCTTCACCGGACGAGGCATACGCAGAAAAGCTCATTACAGAGGCGATATATGCAGCGGCGATGACCGCCGTTATCTTACTTTTCATAATGATCCTCCGTTCGTCTGTCGTTCATTTTTTTACGCAAGGTCGGCACTTTACCGACCGCAGTTATTGTCTGCCGAAACGAACGGATTATAATATGTAATTTTTTGAAATGTCGGGGTTGTATTCTTTATTTCTTCGGCTTGCCAATTTTACAGCAGCTGCCGGGATTTGTCAAGGGTATCCAAAAAATTTTTTCCTATGTTATCTGGGGAAAAATTTTTTCGGAGCCTCCCTTGACAAATCCCGGCAACTGCTGTCTGTGGCAATTAGCCGAAGAAAGGAAAAGAATGTTGTTCGGGATTTTGCAGAGACCCATTGCGTCCATAGCAGTGTCTTGTGACGCGGCGGGACGAGATAACTCCATTTCTGAATATAACTACGCGGTTCGCGGGTGGCGCGTGCCACCGCTGGGGTCATTAGGTTGTCGCTTATAGGCGCGCATCGTGCGCGCTTTTGGCGACAACCTGCACTGCAGGGGTCAGGGGGCAGCCCCCTTCTGTTCTTCTGTGCCTCTGTTCTCTCTCCACTCTCTCTCACGCTCTGAACGGGGCTAACGGCAGGCCGGAGGCGTTATAGATCGGGATATCGGCTGTATAGTTTGTCCAGAGGTAGCGGACGTGCAGCGGCTCGGGTACCTCGGGTGACTGCACGAATATTTTGTTTCCGTCTATGTGGCATTCTGCGGGCTTGAATTCGCCGTCTGCGCCCGCGAGCTCGAAGCCCGAGTATTTGCAGCGGCGGCCGAGTTTGGAGGCTGTTTTTACCGTGATCTCGGCGGTGTTCCCGCGCATTATAACCGATCTGAACATTGGGGCGTTGTACGCTTCGTTTTTGTCGCCGTAGGCTGTGTAGAGTGCCTGTTCGCAGAGACGGTGGCCGACCTGCTCCTTGTCGTGGGGGTGTATCTCGTTTTCCTCGCCGCAGTCTATCGCCACAGCGAGCCCGGTATTGCGTATCGTGCGATATGCTTTGTCCTGCGCTTCCCTTATTATGCACCAGTTCTTGCGGTCGGTATCGCCTTTATACAGGTGCATGGGGAGCTGCACTATAAGAAACGGCAGCTCGCTGTCGCCCCAGTCGGAGCGCCAGAGGTCGATAAGCCCGCGCAGCAGCTTGTAGTACGGCTCGGGGTCGCTGTCGTCACTTTCGCCCTGATAGTAGAGAAATCCCGCGAGCGCGTAGGGGCAGACGCGTTTCACCATACTCTCGTAAAGCGACATCGGGCGCATGGGGTTGAGCGGAACGAGCGGGCCGGGATAGCGGCATTCCCCGCACTCTTTGAGACAGCCGTCCCATGTTGGGTCGGGCGTGTTCGCGTAGTAAGCTTCACGGCGCTTATCCCATGCGGCGTTGTAGGCCTCGTATTCCCGCCACTCTGCGGTAAGCTGTTCGTCGGTCTTACCGGCGATGTTCGCCATATACTTATCGTAGTCGTGGCGCATATCGGCATCTTTGCTGAGACTTTCCGCGCTCATCCAGTGAGACGCCTTCGTGCCGCCCCAGTTGCAGCCTATGATGCCGACCGTGCAGCCGAGGCGCTCGGAAAGCTCCTTCGCAAAGATATATCCCACTGCCGACCAGCTTTTCGGGGAGTCCCCCTCGAACCTGCTCCAGCCGGAATTGCGCATTTTCTCCTCGTAGTCCGGCTCGCCCTTGACGATCTTCGGGGTGTAGTAGAAGCGCACGTCCGGCCTGTCGTGGGCAAGGTGCTCCGCGCCGGTGGTGCAGTTCTGCAGCTCGTATTCCATATTTGACTGCCCGCCCGCAAGCCACACTTCACCTATCGAAATGTCGGTGAATGTCCGGGAGAAGCTTCCGCCGGAGACGGTCATTTCAAGCCCCTCGGCGTATTCCTCACGCGCCGTCAGCACGGCAAGCCATTCCCCGCCGCGCACGGCCGCCTCCGCGGTGTCTTCGCCGAGCTTTACTGTAACGCGTTCTCCGTCGCTGCCCGTGCCGAAAACGCTGATGTTTCTGCCTTTCTGCAATACCATGTGATCGCTGAAAATAGGTGCAGTGTTTACCATTTCTGTTCTCCTTACTCAAAATTTATCTCCGCCGTAAGCGTGTACGGCGCCCTTTCGGACTCCCTTGAAAGCGTGACGGTGAGCGTTACGCACCTGCCGTCATACTTGAAAGTGCGCTGCTCCCACGCGCTTTTGCCGCCCTCGAAGCTCGCGTAGCCGGTAATGTCCTCGCGGCACAGCTCGAACGCCTTTGCGAATGCCCGCCGCGTGTCGAGATAGCAGCGGAACTCGTAGGGGAGCTCCTCGACGCTTTCGAGCAGCGCGTCGGTATCGAGGCGGTATATGTCCCGCGGGTAGAACGTGGACGATGTGTCCTTCAGCGGCTGGGCTTCAACGTACAGCGCGCTTTCGAGCATCAGGTCGTATTCCTCGTCCGGGTCGAATACGTCGATATCCTCGTCGGGCGCTTTCTTTTTCCGGAACAGTCCCGTTTTCGCCACCGCCTTTCGCTTTTTACCCTATTATATATTATGCGGCGGGATTTGTCAAGCGGAATAA